>NCBI01000012.1 GCA_002255365.1 Chromatiales bacterium 21-64-14 | reverse complement strand
GATCGTCGGCGCGGTCATCCTCGTCACTGCGGGGTTCGGCGTGTACGCCGGATTGAGCGGCGTCTTTGGCTGACCGCCGCACGGACATCCGCGACCGCTGTTGAAAATCGTGCTGCAGAATGCGCCGTAAGTGCTCACCACGTTACGACCGGACCGATCACGCAACCCCCGCCCGGGCCCGCCCTCTTCAAAGGGGGAGTGGAGAACTCCCACCGTGTCGGGTGACTAACGCACCCATTCGTAACAAAAAATGCATCGGGTTCTCGCCGCCAGCAGGAATAGATCAGACGCTCCTTAGAGAAGGGCGGGCGCGGCCAACGGCACGCGCCCGCCCGAACAACACCCTACACTCTGGAACGACCTACTTGAGGCCGGCGTCGATGGCCGCGGTGACCTTGGCCTCCAGCTTTTTGAGCACCGGTTCCGCCGCCGTGCCGGCACCTACGACCGAGGGCCGCACGAACAATACCGTCGTCACCCCATCCTTCTCGTACATGGTCAGGTGCATGGGGCACACCGCCAGCATCGCCGGGTCCTTGTTGCTTACCTCGTTGGCGAACCAGCCGTTGCAGAACACCATGCTGCGGATCCCTTGCAGCTTGTTGCGGTTGTAGTTCGCGCCCCACTTCTTGGCGAAGCGGGAGATGTTCTTACTGATGGGTACCTGGAACACGACTTTGAATTTGTGCGTCTTCAGCGAATGCTCCACCTTGGTGTATGCCTGATCCAGGGGCATCTTCGCCGATTTCTCGTATACCGTGGCGGGGGCGGCATAAGCGCTGAAGGTCAGCATGCAGCCCAGCAGTATCGCCAGTGCTTTCATCGCAATCTCCTGTTGTTGGTTGGCCCAGGGTCTGAGCAGCGGGGAAGGAACAAGGCGCCCGCCCGGACGGCGCGGGGCACCGACGGGTTACGGGTTGCCAGCCTCCCCACGCAGGCAGACGCGGGACCCGTGAGATTATTCCGTCAGGACGTTCCTGGCGCGTGGCCAGCGCGCCCCGGGTATGGACCCGTCATCGTGGAGACTACGCGCGCGGGCCTGCAGGACGCAGGCCCAAGGGGTCGGCGGGATCCACGTCGCTCTTGAAAGGAAGCTTACGGTCGTGGTGAGTGACCTGGTAGACCCGGCCAATCCAGTTATTGATCACCGCCTCGGCGGTATCGTGCCAAGTGTTGTCCAGGCCGGGGGCGATGAGCGGCTCCGGGAACGGCGGCATCGGGGCACCCCGCTGCGTCGCACGGCACACCTGATCGCGGTATTCCTCCAAGACCGCCTGGGTTCGCTTGCGGAAATAATGGGCCGGGAAGGGTGGGTAGTCCCCACGTTGTCCATCCACGAAGCGGTGCACCTCACGTTTGTATTCCTTGAGCAGGCTGATGGTGTCGTATTCCGGATGTCCCTGGAAGAAGACGAGGCGGAATCGATCCTCGCTTACCGCCAGATGCACACCGGCCTGCTCATCCTCCACCAACACATGCAGGCCGGCCGCCGAGAATTGCTCGCGGAAGACCTCGTTGAATCGGGAGTGCGGCACGTCGAAGCGGGTGTTCACCCCGCTGACCAGGGGATGGCGCCGATCCACCACGCGGTGCGGGAACACACCCCAGCGCTTGCGCGTGAGCCGCCGACGCGGCTGACCGTAGCGGAACTGGAGCACGGCGTGGGTGGCCAGACAGGAGCATAGCGTGGACGTGACATTATCGTAGGCCCAATCGATCACCTGGATCAGGGGTTTCCAGAACGGTTCCCGCGACAGATCCGACCCGGTGACGTTCGCCCCCGTGATGATTAGCGCGTCGAGCCCCTGTTCCTGGATTTTTTCGAACGGCTCGTAGTACCGCGCCACATGCGCCGCTCCTTCGGCGTCCCTGGCAAGCGCCTCGACGGTGAATGGGTGCATGTAGAATTGGGCGATCTGATTGCTTTCGCCCACCAGGCGAAAGAACTGGCGCTCGGTCGCCGCGAGCGCCGCATCGGGCATCAGGTTAAGCAACCCAATGTGCAACTCGCGGATATCCTGGTGCAGCGCGGCATCCCGGGAGACAACGGTCTCGCCCTCCTCACGGAGTCGCTGGAACGCGGGCAGATCCGAATTCGCAACCAGGGGCATGGCTATGCTCGCATCCCGGCTTGGCTGCCGGGACCTGTGATTCCGGTGTTACGCGGGCCGGTCCAGCGCGGTCTCGATCAGCGCCAGAAATCCGGCCTCATCCCGCACACGGGCCAGTTCCTCGGTGGTGATGCTGTATCCGCAGCGGTCCACGATCGCCTGATATCGGGGGATCCGCGAGTGGAACAGCCGCGGAAACATCCAGCGCACAAAGTCGTCGGGGTCGATCATCGCCACATAGGCGAGATCTTTCTCCCGGAGGTAGATCTCCATCTGTGCGTCCAGGAACGTCTCCCGGTAATAGAGCGGCTTCGGATCCTGCTCCGCACGTCCGATCAACTCCTGTTCGTCGCGCCCGGTCGCCTTGATGTAGAGAATCAGGGTATGGCGTTCCAACACCGGAAACACCTCCGGGTCATCCAACTCACACACGCTGCCACCGGCATCGTTAACGAAGTGCTGGTAGCCGTAGATCTCCTGCGCCTTGCGGATGAATTCCGGCACGTCCTTCATGGCGGCGACCTCCGCCTGACGGTGCAGTTCCTGGCGGCGCTTGAACTCCCCCAGACCCAGCCCGCCCTGCTCCGGATTGCCGACCTTGCCGAGAAAGCTGGAAACCGGTTGCAGGTTGTCGATGGTGATGTTGTTCCGGATGTAGATGGAATCCGCGCGCAACAAGTCCCGCAGAAACGGAACCTGCATGGCCTGTTGCTTGATATGATCAAGGATCGACTCGTCGAGGTATCGGGTCCCGATTCGGTAGTCGCCCGAATAATGGAACCAGTTGCGGTGGCGCAGCATGTTGGCGAAGCGGGTCTTGCCCACCCCGGACATCCCGAGGAGCGTGACGCGCTTGTTCTTCCAGGCCCTGAACTCGTCGACGGTGAATCGCACGTCCATACTCCGGGCGCCGCCGCGGCGCGCTACTATTATATGGCGACGCTCGGATTTGTCGACGCAGGGAAAGCCGGGGCGCGGACGGACGCGGGCCAATCAGTAATGGTTTCGGGGCTTGAGAGAGGCGGGACAGGCGCGGGGGGGGTTACTCCGGACCTCGTCCGACGTCCGTGCCGGGACCGGGGGACGCCCGTCAGTGCGTGGTCAGCGTTTACGACCGGCAGAGCCCGGGGTCCAGCGCAGCGCGCGGGGTGAATCGTGGCGCTCGTTCAATTCCTGGGCCAGCTGCTGCGCATGTTCCGTGACCTGCTGCAGGGTACCGCGCCGGAAGCCGGTAATGGAATTACAACCGTTCTCCAACACATAACGGTGCCAATCCACGCCGCTGTCGCCGCTCGGCATCGGGCTCTTCTCGATACGTCCGACCTGGAAGCGGCTGCCAGACCTGGCCGGGTGAGCTGGATCCGCCACCGGTGTAGCGGGCCGCAGGACGTGCGGGCCGACGCGGGTAGTCTTCGAGGGCATGGCATAATCCTCCCGGGATCAAGAATGCATGGACATGGCGCCCACGACCAGGTTTTAAACGGAGAGCGGGAGGGGCGCAGACCCCGCAGATCCAGCGGGCGCCACCACGACAAACGCTGCGTGTCAGCATACCACAAGATCGCCCTCATCCCCTAACCGGTCCGGCTGCGGCGCGGCACTGGAGTCGGGCCAGGCCCCGGATGCCCGTGCTACCATAGGGCCCTGCCCGCTACAGGCCAGACGGTATCGGGGACTGCATGATGTCGAACTCCTCCCGCAAGATTCGAATACCGGACCGGCAGGATGCGCTGCCCGGCCGCGCGGAACCTATGCCGATACCGGCGTACCACTTTGTGAACGGCCACCCGCTGAGCCCGCCGTTTCCAGCAGACATGGCAATGGCGATGTTCGGCATGGGGTGCTTCTGGGGTGCGGAAAAATGCTTCTGGCAAACCCCGGGCGTCTATCTAACCGCGGTGGGCTACGCCGCCGGCTACACACCGAACCCCACCTACCGGGAAGTTTGCACCGGCCTGACCGGCCACAACGAGGTGGTGCAGGTGGTATACGATCCGCGTGCAATCTCCTATGCGCAACTCCTGGTTCGATTCTGGGAGGCTCACGACCCTACCCAAGGCATGGGGCAGGGCAACGACGTGGGTACCCAGTACCGTTCAGGCATCTACGTCTATGGAGACCGCCAACGGGCGGCAGCACAGGAATCGCGGAACCACTATCAGAGCGCGCTGGAGGCCACGGGTCGCGGTCCGGTCACCACGGAAATTCAGGACGCGCCCAAGTTCTACTACGCTGAGGAATATCACCAGCAGTATCTGGCCAAGAATCCCGGCGGCTACTGCGGCCTCGGCGGAACCGGCGTCCGATACCCGGCGAGTGTGCAACCCGCGCAGGTCTGAATACGCAGGGTGGTATGCGAGCCTGATGAGCGGACTTGATCATCAGTCAGGGGGATCGGAACGATGAAATCCAAACACCTGCTCGCCAGTCTCGCCCTGTGCGCCCTGCTCCCCTGGGCAGCGCCGGTACGGGCGGTGGATCTGATCCCGGTGCGGCAAATTACCCCGGAACTGGCCCGCGACATCGCGCAACATGCCATCGATACCTGCAGGAAGCACGGCTATCAGGTCACGGCGGTGGTAGTGGACCGCGAAGGGATCCCGCAGGTCATGATACGGGACGTCTTCGCAAGCCGGTTCACCATCGAGATCGCCGAGGCCAAGGCCAACGCAGTGATCCTGTCGGGCGTAAGCTCCGGCGAATTCCTGCGGAACCGCGCGGACATCCGCCCGGAGATGGACCAAGTTCATGGCGTCCTCATGCTGCGGGGCGGGCTGCCGATCCGCGCCGCCGGATCCCTGGTCGGTGCAGTCGGCGTGTCGGGGGCGCCAGGTGGCGACAAGGATGAGATCTGCGCCCGGGCTGGCGTGGATGCAGTCCGAGCCCGGCTGGGCTTCGCAGAATAACCGGGCGGGTTCGGATTTGGATCGGGCGCGGAACCCGTTTGAGATAGGTTCTAGTTCCAGTTCCCGCGCACAATCGTGCGGCCACACACCTGCTCCAGCATCTTCAGGGCTTAGGGCGTGACGTCGCCGGTCGGGCCCGCCAGCCGACCGCGCCCATTCCAGTGCGCGTCCAGACTGAAGATCCCACCTGCGACCGTCTCATTGAAGCCACTGCAGCGCGATCTGTACACCGCGCTCGCAGCGCCAAACAAAAGAGACGCCGGAGGCGATCCGTCATAGTCCCTCCCAGCGCCGTATGGCTGAAGATAAATCCGGCCATCTGTTTGAAGCTGGCGATCGCGCAGAATTCAACATCGTGCTTGGTATTCAGAGCGGCGCGGACATATCACGCATGGAGACGCTCCGCGTAGCGGTCTGCGCACCAGACAACCACCGCCGACTGGTCACTCTTTAACAAACGCCCGGGAGCAACGCCCCCACGGTCATCCGTGCGTTGGGCGCTCCCGGCGCGCTATCACCCGACTGGGACGCGTCGGCCCCAACGGCTGCTCAATGGGGCACCACAGGCGCCGGTGGGCGCTCCGCCCAAAAAGTCTTGTCCGAACTCTGAGCGGCGAGGGCCGTGGCGCGTTTCTTGGCCTCCCCATAGGTCATGACCTGGTCGAGGTAGCGGCCGGCCTTGTGCTCAAGCTTCGAGCGCCACGCTACGATATAGCCCGGATCGTCATTCTTGCGGGGAAAGAGACTGTCGACCATCGAGTCCTCCACAATTGTTGGAAAAATCTACCCATCGCAACCGCTGAGGCAGGGAGCCGGTCCGGATATTCCGTCGGGACCCACCGCAGCGGTCCGGACCAGCCCCCTGATTGTAGCGCCCCGCCCCTGCATTGGTGACCCAGGGCAGGGCCTCAGGTGCGCGCCGCACGGGACCGCGCACGGCATCGCCGCGGCGCAGGGCGTCGCGGCGGATGCTCAAGGACCCAGGCCTGCGGCCGACCCAACCAGAGGGGGCGGTCATTTCAAGCGTCCGATTCGAGCCGACGCCGGGCAGCCGCCAAACCGCGGCGGTCGGGCATCCCCGGCTGTGTACCCCAACACGAAAGCGCGGCCACGGACGCACGGACTCCGTGGTACCGCGCTCTGCCGCGGCCTGGGGGCCGGGCGAATGACACGATAAGCAGGGATCGGGGTGTTCCACGCCGCAGCGCGGGCACACGGACAGGGAGGATCTGGAACGCCGCCGGAGCACTCCGGCCGGTAACGGGGGCCGATGGGCAGAGGTGGCGCGCCGGTACCGGCGCGCTCCGCGCGGCAAGGGGGTTCGGTGGACGGCAAGTCCATGTCCAATGCACCACAATGGACCGAACGTCACGGTCGCGCGGCGGATACGAGTCCCGTTGTGACAACCAAGCCCGTGCGCCGCGCCGCCGCGACGCGCTGCCTGTGGGCCATCCCGTGCATTCTGCTGGCGGGCTGTGCCTCGCAGGGACTGGACCTCAGCAGCGCAGCCCCGGGTTCCGTCCCGCCGCAGACCCTTCAATCGAGCCCCGCACGCCCCCCCACCGGCAACGGGATCGCCGCGTACGCCCGGGGGGCCCCGCCCCACCCTGCGCCGGAGGGTCACACTGGGGTTGGCCCCACCACCACCGCCACAAACACCGGCGGGCCATGGTCCGGACCGTGTCACCCCCCTTCCGCGGTACCCTGCGAAGACTGGACATCCGGCATCCCGTACCGGAACCGGGACATGGGCGTATCCGGAATCCCCGGGTCGACGCGCGACGCCACGCCCATCCCCGGCGAGGTGGACATAACCAACCAGATGCGCACCGGTGCCTATGATCTGAGCAGCCGGTTCCAGGGCCAATATCGGATCGAGTCCGGTCACGCGGAGCAGGGCGTAGGGACGGTGGACACGATGTTTCTGCAGGCCCTGGATCGGGAACGCGACGTCGCGGGACGGTTTGGTCGCCAGTCGCTGGACCGCGGAGGGGTCCTGGGGCACATGGACGGAGTGCAGGCGAGCATCGGTCTCGACCCACTGGCAACCCTCAACGCGGTCACCGGCGCCCCCGCCGCGCTCCCGGGCGCGGCGAATTCCGCTTCCGCGGGCCGGTTTTTCTACGGTGTCAACATGGACCTGGGGCGGCCCAACCTCCCGGGGCGACTTAACCTATTCGCGCTCGAACAGCGCGACCCTGAGACCGGGGTACGACGCACCGTGGGCAGTCAGATCCGCTATTTCCGTGCACGGCAGTCCCTGTTCGGGGTGGTGCACTACAACCTGTCATTGGGCGCCCTGAGTACCGCCCTGATCCTGGGCCGATGGATCCTGCCGGACAAGACCAGCCTGAACGTGCTGGTGGACTACCGACGGCATTCAGCCATGATCCTCGACCGCACCCTGCCGGCCGGCTTGGCGACCATGTTGCGCGCGCGCTTCGCCAACGAAGGCAGCGATCCGGTGGATGAGTTGGATCGGGACATCACGGCAGATCACCGCTCGGTCACCATCGGCGCCGCGCGCGCGCTGTTCCGGCAACTGAGGATCGGCGGGAGCGTGACCTTTGCGGGGAGTCCCGGTGCCGGGGATTACGGCGGGTTCCAGGCGACTGGCGACCCGGGGCGAAAAACGCTGTACTCACTCAGGGTACGTGGACAGGACCTGTGGAAGCGCGGCGATGCCGTCCTCGTCGCGATGCGCTATGGGCAAGCGCCCGGCGTGGACGTCGCGTCGTTCACAGTGGATACACACTATCCCCTGGGGCCGAAATGGCGGGTACATCCGCGGCTCGCAATCGGATATCGCGCGGAACACCATCCGGGTGCCGACCAGGCGACTCTCAGCCCCTCGCTGCAGGTGCGCTATTACCTGCGGCACCGGCTATCCGTGGCCGCGCAGGCGGGCGGTGTCTGGCGCAGCCGCCAGCTGGCGGACATTGCCGGATTGGACAGCGGCTATTACTTCAAGGTCGGGTACCGGGCGACGTTCTAAAGGGGTGCCTGCGCACCGGGAGCTGCTCGCGCTGGCTCCTTCATCGCTCCTTCATCGGGTCAGCCACGAGCGCGCGCGCACCGTTACGAGCGCATAGGGAAAGATCCAGAACATGGAGAACAATGCGTAATAGGCGTACAACACGCCGAAAACGAAGTCCCAGGAGCGCTCCATGCGCAGGTAGTACAGCATATAGAGCATCGACATCATACCGACGGCCGCCAGTAAATGCAGGATCGCTGTGGGCTCGTGGACCGATAGGGCGATGATCAGACCCAGGGTTGCATAACTTACCGGATAACGCAGGTTGGTAATCGTCTTGTCCACGATCGCGATCAGGCGCGGTCCGAGCGGGCGTTTCCAGACGATCCGTGCCAGACGCAATTCCTCGCGCACGTAGCTCCGGTCCCAGCGCAGGAACATCTTGCAGAGCCGGGTATAGGTCAACGGGACGATGGTATGCACCACCGCGCTGCGTTGGTAGACCGTATCGTAGCCTTCTTCCAGGATGCAGTTGGTCAACGCGCGATCCTCACCGAAGCTGCATACCGCGCCCAGGAAGGTCTGATTTTCCCACCACCCCAACACCTTGCGGACCACCGCCGTGCGGTACCCCGCCAGGGCACCGGGACAACAGTAGACGGTGCGATACATGGACTCGGTCGCGCGCAGGAAATCGAAGGCAAGGGAAAAACGCACCCGCAGCATGCGCGGTATGAGCCCCTGGAACCGGTTGTAGACCGCCACACGCCCGGCCACCGCCCCAACCTTCGGATCCCGGAACGGCCCGACTATGGCCAGCAACGTGTCGGGCTCGATCACGCTATCCGAGTCGATGGTCACCACCACCGCGCCGCGCGCGCGCCGAAAACCCGCGGCCAGCGCAGCGCGTTTACCCTGGTTCTGCGCGAACCGGACCGCGGTGATCAACTCCGGCTGACGCAGGGCGGCGCGCTGGATGTACTCCCAGGTGTCGTCCCGGCTCCCGTCGTCCACCACAAAGATCTCCAGGCAGCCGTGTGGATAGCGGGCGCTGGCGACCGAGTCGATGGCCTTCTCCACCATCGGCCCCTCGTTGTACGCGGGGATGATCACCGTAAGCATCGGGGCGGCGGCGGGGTCTACCGACGCGAACGGCCGATAACGCAACCATAGCAGGGTACGAAAACCGAGCAGCGCAAAGCCCATCATCGCCCACAGGAGACTGGGCTGCACGATGATCTGCGCCCAATGTTCGGTCTGCACGCGCACGAGCAAATGGCGCAGGGTTCCACCGGAGAAGGTGGCGTAGGTCGCCAGCAGCAGCGCTATCAGGATCACCGCCGGAAGGATCCGCTGGTACTGGTCGGCGCCGCGCGCGGCGGCCAACTGTGTATTCATTTCGAGACCTCACTCCTCGCAACAGCCCAACCCCATCAGGGTCGGACCACAGGGTATTGGGTGAATACCGCGGGGCTTACTGGGCAGCAGCGCGATCCGGCGGGTTCCGATCACCCGGGCCGGGAACGCACGGAGCACGCTACGTAACGTCCAAGGGTCGGGGAATCAGCCGCCGTCGGGACCGGATTCCGAAAGTACTGGTAGGCTGCGAGCCCCCGCAGGGACAGGCACGATTCGTGACCGTACGCTAGCGGACTTCCCGGTGGCTGACAATGGAAACACCCGCATCAGAGCGCTGCGGCAAGGTATATATTATAGGTGTCTTCGATCGCGGGTGTTTGTCGTGCCCAGGCGACGCATCATCGGGGTAACCATTCATTCCGCAAGGTGTTGTGCGCCGGACAACCAAAACAACGGCCGGGGCCCGGAGATCACGCGCCAGCCCGCATCCCTGCCAAGCGACGCGTGACTTTCTTCCGGGACGGAGAATATGGAATCATGGCAAAATTCCTGGGCCAGACATCCCCCGCCCAACGGAGAGGCCGCCCACTGTGTCCGACAGCTCCTTCGCCCACCAATGCGCATGCCTCATAGGCGCGGCCGCCGATCCGACGCATCTGCGCCGCACTCTTATCATCGCATTTCTAGTGGGAAGCTGGCTGGTCTTCTACAACCTCGGGGATCAGATCCTGCACCACGGCATGAACACCGCCATCTGGATCAAGATCGGACTCAACTACCTGACGCCCTTCGTAGTGGCCAACCTGGGCCTGCTATCGCGCAAGCACTGAGTCCGCCGCGAATCACGGTGAGCCGCGGGTCTCGTGGCGCGGAAGCGGGGCGTGCGCCAGATCAACCGTAGACGGGACATCGCCAGCCTGATCCTCCCCCTCAGGACCACGCTGGGACAACGGTGGAACCGCGGGTCCGCCGCGGGATATGGGGCGCTGTGTCCCGGCAGCTCCGGTCACCGTCGGCACGCGCACCGGGCGGGCGCCCAGCGCATCCGGGAGGTCCAGGAGCGGTGCCACGGCACCGGTGCCACACAGGGCCTCTGCACTGTTCGCCAAGTGATCGTAGACGTCGCGGTACTGCCGCGTCATGCCCTGGAACAACTCCGAGGTCTTGCGGAAACTCTTGTCGACCCGGCGGCGGTAGGCATCGAACGCGGCCTGCGTGGCCTCCAGTTCCTGCTGCAGGGCCTTGACCCTCCGATCCCGAAACAGGGCGAAATAGGCCAGCGCGAAGCCCGCCCCGAGGCCGAAAGCGAACGCGACGATACCGACTCCCCAACCCCAGGCGCCGTGCGTGCCGAGCATTGCAGACTCCCGTGACTGATCCTGCGTGGAACCCATGCTAGCAGGGCTGCGCGGAAGCGCAAGGCAGGACCGGGAAACTCCGGCGATACCCTCAGGGAAGCGGGGTTGCGAGGGTCGCGGACCGGGTTGCCGACACCGGTCGCTGCGGTAACCAACGCCGCGCCAGCGCCTGCGCTTGCGCCACCTGCGGCTCGGTCATGAGGCGGTCCAGGAACGCCCGTGCCTGCGTGGCATGGGCGTTCCCCTCCGCGGCCGAAAGCCCAACCCACATCCGTGCCAAAACCAGATCCTTGGGCACCCCGCGGCCCTGGTAGTAGAGCCGCCCCAGATTGAGCTGGGCGCGGACATCCCCGGACTCCGCCGCCTTGCGGTACCAATAGGCCGCTTGGCCGTAATCGCGCGACATGCCGTGTCCATGCTCATAGTCCCAGGCCAAGTTGAACTGCGCTGGCGTGAAACCACGTTGCGCCGCGCGCCGGTACCAGACCACGGCCACGGCGGGATCCGCAGCCACGCCAGCGCCCTGATCATAGTGCTGGGCAAGCGTGAACTGCGCCAGTGCCAGCCCCTGGCGCGCCGCCTCGTGATACCACTCCATGGCCTGGTGGCGGTTCCGGGGCACCCCAAGTCCCAGGTCCAGGTGCCACGCCACGTTGAATTTCGCCAGGGCGGAGTCCTGCCGTGCCGCCATCCGATACCATTTGAGCCCCGCACGGTAATCCCGGGGTACGCCACGACCTTCATCGTAGATCGCGCCCAGCAGCACCTGGGCCTGCACGCTGCCGCCCGTGGCCGCCTTCCGGTACCAGTAGCGCGCCAGCACCGGGTCGCGCCGGACCCCCAGGCCCCGCTCGTAGTGCCATCCCACATTAAACTGGCCCATGACGTTGCCCTGGGCCGCGGCACGCCGGTACCAGCGCAGGGCACGGACGGGGTCGCGCGGCACACCCCGTCCGTAATCGTATCGGACCCCCAACGATACCTGGGCGCGCGCATCGCCGGCGGCTGCCGACCGCCGCAACGCCTGGACCGCAGTAGCAGGGTGCCCAACACGGTAGGCCGCAGTAGGGTCGGGTAGTCCGGCCCGGGCCATCGGACCAACCACCAGAAACCAAACCGCTGCCAGCACCGACCACGCACTGCAACCCCTGCGCTCCACGCCGGTCCGGACGGCGCGCACGGGTGGCCCAGCCGGCGCGTGGCCCAACGCCGGGCGGGGAACGGCATCGATACAGCGGACGGTCATATCCGCATCATAGCGGAATTGGAATGGTCCGGTAGGCGGCGCGACCAACACCCAGGCCCCGCCCCGCCAGCGCACGCCACGACCCGCGCACGCCGCCGAGCTCCCAATGGCTGCCCACTGCGGCGATTCCGCCCCGCGCCCAAGACGAACTATACTTAACCCCAACTTTATGGCCCTCCCCAACTATCCCCCGGTCCGGTGGCAAGAGGCGGGAGGGCCGGCCGCTCTCGCGGACATCCGCCCCGGAATCAGGGGTTGGAAACCCAAAACCTGAAAGAGATGTTAAATCCCATGGCCGTAGGCAACCTCCCATTACGGGAACGCAAATATGCCCAGACCAAACTCGCACTGCTCCACGCCGCCCTGGAACGTCTCGAGGCGCGCCCGCTGGATCAGCTCTCGGTGCGGGAACTATGTGAGGCGACCCAGGTTTCGGAAGCCACCTTCTTCAACTATTTCCATTCCAAGACCGACCTGCTCCATTACTTCGGCCAGCTCTGGGCCCTGGAGGCCACGTGGCACGGCCGGGCGGCAGGCTACAGCGGCCTCGCGGCCATCCACGATCTGTTCGACTTCGCGGCCCGGCATATGCAGGAACACCCCGGGACCTGGGGAGAAGTCATCGCCCTGCAGGCCCGGACCCGGGAACGCCTGACCCTGCCCCCGTTGACCCGTGCTGAATGTCGCCTCGCCCTCCCGGAACGGGAGGAACGGGAGGAACTCGACGAACGTCCCGCCAAGGGGCTGGAGGCCTTGATCACACCGCAACTGGAACACGCGGTGCGCTCCGGCGAACTGCCGCCCAACACCCTGATCCCCACCGCCCTGGTCGCGCTGCTTGCGATCTTCTTCGGGGTTCCGCTGTCCCTGCGTGCGTCCAACCCGAAAGGCATCGGACATCTGTTCCGCCAGGAACTGGCGATCCTGTGGGCCGGGCTGCGGGCCGTAGCGCAGCCTCCCCGCTAAGCAAACGCGCTTTCTACCCATCCCAACGCTGGGGTGCAACAATGGGCCCAGCGCGGCCCCGCGGCCGCCCATCCGTACCGGAGACTGCCCATGCCGGAGCACCGAGCAGAAGGTGTCCAGGGTTTCACCGCCCGTCGTGGCTTCCTCAAGGTTTTGGGCGGTTCCGCCGCGCTCGCGCTGTTATCGGGATGCTTCGACGAATTCCGGGCGCTGGGCTTCAAACCGACCGTGGAAAAACACACCCCGTTCATCACCCCCAACGACGACTTCTATCTAGTCGCGGTGGATCCCGCCTACCGTCCGGCGTTCCAGCTACAGGACATCGGCCAGCACTGGTCCCTGGAACTGCAGGGCAGGAGCGGCGCGACGGGACATATCGGCTACGACGACCTCAACGCACGGGCGCGCCACACCGTGCTCTATACCTTCGAATGCATCGGCAACCCGGTGGGTGGGCCGCTCATCGGGAACGCGCGCTGGCGCGTGGTTCCGCTAAAAGAAATGCTGGCACGGGCGCCGGGCGGGATCGGCACCGCCCGGTCCGTGATGTTCGAGGCACTCGACGGATTCTATTCCAGCGTATCCATCGAACGCGCGCTGGACGACTATGCCTTCCTCGCGTTACAGATGAACGGCACGCCGTTACCACCCGGCCATGGCTTCCCGGTGCGTGCCATCCTGCCGGACCTCTACGGGATGAAGCAGCCCCGCTGGCTGAAGCGCATCCGCCTCCTGGAAGAATCCGCCACCACTTCATACTGGGAAAAGCGCGGCTGGGCCGGGGAAGTCCCGGTGAAAACCATGTCCCGCTTCGACCCGCGCAGGCACGCCAAAGCCACACAGCCGCTGGCACTCACGGGGGTAGCCTTCGGTGGCCGGCGCGGCATCCGCAGCGTCGAGGTATCCCTGGACGACGGCGCCAATTGGATCCCCTGCCAACTGGTGACCGGTACCCAGCCCGGGGTGTGGTCCCTGTGGCGCTATGTGTGGAACACGCCGGTACCCGGACGCCATAGCCTGCGGGTACGCGCCACCGACACCACCGGAGCGCTACAGATCGCCCGTTACCAGGACAGCTTTCCGGACGGCGCATCTGGATACGACCAACTGGTCCTGGATTTATCTGCTTAGAACTTCTATCAAGATCGCGGATCGGGCGTTCGGGCACCGCGCGGATCAGCCACCGGCGCATGCGCGCGGCGGTTTGGCCCCTTGGAAAGCCTGCAAGGGTACCGGGCGCCACCGGTTCTGCGGCTCCGGGGCCTGGGTATCGGCTCCTGGCGTCGCGCACTGAACTACGTAGCACGGCTGGCGGTCAGGGCACCGGCACTACTATCCGCGCTACGCAACACCGCGCCGGCGTCAAACGCATTTCCAGCCGCGCGGCACCTGTAGTATCGTGAGCCGCAGCACGCCATCTTGCGTTCCACTATCACGTCAGGAGGTTAACGATGTCGAAAATGGATGAGTTAAACGGTAGCCGTATGCTGCGTCGTTGTATTGCAGCAGGCATTTCGGTGGTGCTTGGGATGGCGTCTTCCGTGGTCCTTGCTGGACCCGAAGCGCCGGCGTTGCGCGCGGCGATCCACGACGGCGCCAAGCTCTTCGCCGCACCGTCCCTGGGCAGCAACGGCCGGAGCTGCCAGAGCTGCCACCTGAACGGCGGCAAAGGCGCGGGGATTCTACCCAACGGAAAGCGGATCCCCAGTCTGCGGAATGCCGCGGCGATCTTTCCGCGCTACAGCGGCAAGGCCGGCAAGGTGCGCACCATGACCATGCAGGTCAATCACTGCATCCAAGGTGGGCTCGGAGGCATGCCGCTGGACTACGACAGTTCCAAGATGGTGGCGCTGGACAGCTATCTGAATTCTCTTGCCACCGGCGAGCCGATCCACATGGGCGCGAAACCGAAATAAGTGCGCCCGGGCGCCGGTCGCCGCACATCAGCGCGGCGACCGGCATAGGTGGTATGCGCTGGATCGGGTCTTATACCCCGCCCGGCCAACCCTGGCGTTCACCGGCGGGCTGGGACCCTCTGGCTGGCGCGGCACACGCGGACTCAGTGGTACGCGGCTTCCCCGCGCTTGGCCGCCAAGTGGGCAACCCACAGCAGCAATGCGCCGACCACCAGGGTGGAAATCTCCGGGGTGGAGAAACTGTCTTCAAGGGAGAGGATCCCGCCGGCGAGTATCATCCACACCCCCACTAAAAGTGCTGCAATCTGCATAATCCTAATCTCCAGCCTGATCGCGAATCGGGTCCGGCGCATGGCGACGATCCACTCCCCCGTCGTGAGGGAGCCACCGTACGGCGGGCGGTCCAATGAGTTCTCAGTGGGTTGGGCCACGACGGGTGGGTGAAGTTCCCTCACTCCGGCGCGCCTTCTTTAGGATATGATTTGTAGTGCAACCCGGGATGGCCAATGGGCCACGGCTAGCTGGCCCGGGTTACGCAAGGCTCTTGGAGGCAATCTCGTAGGTATCGCGGGACAGGCCCGGCGCGGCCACGATCCGTTCCAACTGCGCCCGCATCAGGGCCTGCCGCGCCGCATCGTACTTCCGCCATCGGCTGAGGGCGCTCACCAGCCGTGCCGCAATCTGTGGGTTCAGCGAATCCAGCGCCAGCACTTGATCTCCCAGGAAGGCGTAGCCGCTCCCATCGGGAGCATGGAACCCCACCGGGTTACCCTGACAGAAGCCACCGATCAAAGCCCGTACCTTATTGGGGTTGCGGATGTTGAAGGCCGGGTGGCAGATCAGCGCCTTCACCTCCCCCAGGACCCCGGAGCGGGACGCGGTGGCCTGTATCCCGAACCACTTGTCCACCACCAGGGCGTCGTGCTTCCAACGCGCATAGAATTCAGCGAGGGCCGTTTCCCGCTCCGGGCGCTCGCAGCTGGCAAGACTCGCCAACGCAGTCAACACATCGGTCATGTTGCCGGAGCCGCGAAACTGCTCCACGCACAGCGCCAACGCTTCGTCATCCTCGCGCTCCATCAGGTAACCCAGGCACAGGTTGCGCAGGCTGCGCCGACCCATCGAAACGGCATCGGTGCGATACGGCCCAGTGTCGGCATTCTCCCGGTACACGCGGAGCAGTTCTCCCCGCAACCGACTGGCCAGGGCCACCCGCAGCGAGCGGCGCGCCGCGTGGATGGCATCCGGATCGATCACGTCCATGAACTCGCCTACGTAGGTTTCCGACGGCAGTGTGAGCGCCTGGGCCCGAAACGCCGGGTCGAGCCCGGCACTCGTCAAGGTATGGGCGCAGACATCCATAAACACGCCTCCCGTGTCCAGGCCGCGCCCCGCCTGCCGATTCCGGACCCGATCAAGTAGCACCTTCACGGCCAGTTCCTGCCCGGCATCCCAACGATTGAATTCGTCCGGGTCATGGGCCATCAGGAAGGCCAGCTCTTCGTGACTGCGCGTCAAGCGCAACTTCACCGGCGCTGAGTATCCCCGCAACAACGACGGCACGGGCTCTTCGGTGATGCCGGTAAACGTGTAGGTCTCCTCACGACCGCGCAGATGCAACACCCGAGTACCCGCGACGCCACGCGTCTCGCCCGCCAGTTGCAGCGCCAAGGACTGCCCATCGCGGCCCAGCAGACCCATCGCCAGCGGGATATGGAACGGCTCCTTGCGGGGCTGTCCAGGAGTCGGCGGGCAGCTCTGGGCGATGCTAAGGGCATAGGTCTGTGCTTTGGCGTCGTACGCTCCCTGCACATGCAACTCCGGGGTCCCAGCCTGTTGGTACCAGCGCCTGAACTGGTTTAGGTCCACGTCGTTTGCATCTTCCATCGCGCGGATGAAATCATCAGTGGTCACCGCCTGGCCGTCGTGGCGGTCGAAATACAGATCGGTCCCCTTGCGGAAACCTTCCGCGCCTACCAGGGTGTGGACCATGCGCACCACCTCCGCCCCTTTTTGATAAACCGTGGCGGTGTAGAAATTACTGATCTCCTGATAGGAATCGGGCCGTACCGGGTGCGCCATGGGCCCGGCGTCCTCGCGGAACTGGGCGGTACGCAGCGCGTTAACGTCCCGTATTCGCTTGACGCCGCGCGAAGTCATGTCGGCGCTGAATTCCTGGTCCCGAAACACCGTGAACCCTTCCTTCAGGCTGAGTTGGAACCAATCCCGGCAGGTCACCCGGTTCCCCGACCAGTTGTGGAAATATTCGTGGCCCACGACCCCGAGGATGCCCTGGAAGTCTCCATCGGTGGCGGTATCCGGCCGCGCCAGCACGCAGGCGGAATTGAAGATGTTGAGGCCCTTGTTCTCCATGGCACCCATATTGAAGTCGTCCACCGCCACGATCATGAACAGGTCCAGGTCGTACTCGCGGCCGTAGGCCTTCTCGTCCCACTCCATCGCCTGCTTGAGCGAATCCATGGCGTGACGGGTCTTGTCCAGGTTGTGCCTCTGCACGTAGAGGCGCAACTCCACGTTGCGCCCGGATCGAGTCACGAACCGGTCCTCGATCCACGCCAGGTCCCCCGCCACCAGAGCGAACAAATAGGAAGGCTTGGGAAACGGATCCTCCCAACGCACCCAGTGCCGGCCATCCGGCAGTTCCTCCTGCGCCACCCGGTTGCCATTGGAGAGCAACACCGGGTACCGGGTCCGGTCAGCGACGATGGTCGTGGTATAGCGTGCCATCACATCGGGGCGGTCCAAAAAGTAGGTGATCCTGCGAAAACCTTCTGCCTCGCACTGGGTGCAGAAGTTCCCGCCCGATTGATATAGGCCCTCCAGCGTGGTGTTTTCCTGGGGGTGGATCCGGGTCTCGATCTCCACGGTGCACCGCGGCGGCAATCCGGGCAGGACCAGGGATCCGGCGTCCAGCGCATACTCGTGGGGAGCCAGGGGATGGCCGTCGACCGTCACGGAAATCAGTTCCAGGCCCTCGCCATCGAGCACCAGGGGCCGGACGGGAAGCGTGGCGTCGTACGCGCGGACCAGAAGCAGCCGGGAACGCACACGCGTCTCGGTTTCGCCCAACTCGAAGTGCAGGTCTACCGTTTCGATCCGGTAGTCCGGCGGGCGGTAGTCTTTAAGGTAGGTGGTTTGCGCGGTGCGCAGGGGCGTCACTGCAGACATGGTCCAATCCCCGAAAAATGCGGACCGCAACGACGGCCCGAGGCACTCCTGATTGTACACCTCGTCGGTTCCCGCCGCTGCGGCCTGCGCGGGACCGCGGCGGTCGCGGTCGTGGCCTCCTTGGCGTACAATGGCGCCCTGCAAATCTCGGTGGAACCGCGCCATGAGCCAACTTCAACTCTCCGACCAGCTGATCAGCGCCGTGCAGGAAACCCTGGCGGCCCACGACAGCAACGCCCGCGAGCCTGGGGTAGCAATCCAGTACCTGGCCGCCATCATCGGTTACCGGGTGGGAAAACTGGACATGCCCGCGGCCGGCAAGGAGGACGTCCTGGAGCAATTGGCCGCCTTCTCGCGCCACGTCATGCAGGACATCTGCAGCGCGGAAGAGCGGGCGCAGCCGCAACCGCCGGGACCGGACGCCTTCGGGATCTGGCGCGCGCCCCGCTAGCTTTTAAGGATCGCCGGCTTCCAGATGACGGATGAGCATCGTCTCATCCAGAAAGTAGTGGCATAGCTCGCGGTCGGCGGTGACCAAAACCGGGACCTTGGCACCGTACCGCGCCTCAAGCTGCGGCTCACCGTCTATGTCCACGACCTCCAACGCGAATCCGTAACGCTCTTGGAACGGCCGCAGCGCACTAAGCATCTCCTCGCAGAGATGACAATGGGAACGCCCGTAGACGGTCAGCCGCATGGCAAATACCCTCTTCACAAAGATCATGGCGGAGCATACCCGCGCTTCGACGTAGTGCCCGATGCGCCTCGGCATTCTGTGACGCGTACCAGCGGAAAATCCAGCCTAGGAGTCTGCCCTCAGCAGCCGCTCGGCGGTCCGCTTGCCGTTGGCGATGCAATCGGCCACCGAGATGCCATCCCGGAAATTGCTGCACAGGCGCAGCCCGGGGAAGGTCTGCTCAGCCTGTGCGATGGCCTGGATCAGTTCGAGGTGACCCAGATTGTACTGTGGGATCGCCTTGCGCCAGCGGGCAAGACGCCGGAACACCGGTGCCGCGCCGATACCCATCAGTGCGGCATTCTCTTCATGAGCGACCCTGAAGATCTCCTCGTCGGGTTGGAGCGCGCACTCCGGCTGGCGGGCACCACCGATGAAAGTTGTCACTATGGCGGACCCCGGCGGCGCGCGACCCGGAAACAGGCTGGAATTCCAGATGGTACCGAGGATCCCGCGCCCCTCGATCTCCGGAACCAGAAACCCGAAACCATCCAGACCGATGCGGATATCGCAGCTCCGGTAACCCAGCGCCACTACCGTCACCGGCGGATATTTGACCTCTTCCAGACGTCCGGCGAGTTCCGGCATCCAGTCCCGCAGCAGCTCCGCCGCGGCGTACGCCGGCACCGACAGCACCACCGCGTCGTAGCGCTGTTCGGCGATTTGGCCGTCGTGTTCCGAAACGACCTTGAAGCCCCGCGCCGCCGGCGCCACGCTCCGTACCCGGGTATTTAGGTGCAACGCCGGGCCGAGGGATGCGGCCAAGGTCCGCGGCAAAGTCGCCATCCCTGTGCGGAATGAAAACAACGGCGCCGATGCGCGCGATGCTGTGGGTTGCTTCCGGCGCGCGCGCGCGCCGATCAGCGTTCCCTTGATCAACCCACCGTAACGCTGTTCCAAGGCGTCGAGCTTCGGAAACGCGGCCCGCACGCTCAAGCGCCGGGGATTTCCGGCATAGATCCCCGCCACGAACGGGTCCACGGCATAGTCCAGGAACTCGTGCCCCAACCGGCGCCGCACGAACTCGGCGATCGTCTCCTCGTGGCCAGCGCGGCGCACGAAGGGTTCGAGCAGCAGCCGCAGCTTGGCCCGCCGGCTCCACAATGGCGTTGTCAGGAAACTGCCCGGGCCGGTGGGCAGCGGGTGGAGCCGCCCACCGCGCAGGATGTAGCGATGCCGGGCAAACCCGGCGGCGGGCAGTTTCTCCGCGCGGATCCCGAGGTCCCCGAGGAGTTCCTCGATCACCGGGGTGGTCTCCGCGGTACTGTTGGGGCCGGCTTCCATCAGGAAGCCCTCCGCGTGCTCGCTGCGGATTGTCCCGCCGGCCTCTGTGCGCCGTTCCAACACGACGGGTTTGCATCCGCCCTTGCCCAGAAAATGCGCGGTGCTGAGCCCGGAGATTCCGGCCCCGATGATCGCCACATCTATCGTCACCGCTCCCGCCCCTTCGCCTCTGACCACGCGCGGCCTAAGCCAACATTATCCCGGATCAGGCCACGTTGAACACCCCGGATGGTGAGGCTCCACACGCCCGTCGCATCGCGGTACGACGGCAAAACGATTTGAACGGGCCGTCCCTGACCATTTTCAACCTCCGTCCAGAGATGCAGCGATAGCGCTTCCCGGGTGGTCAGGGACTGTCTGGGTGCGCCGGCATCGGGGTCATCAGCGGCGGCATGTGCGGGCGCTGTTCACGTGCCGTTGCCGGAACCCATCGGCCGCATCCGTCCGCCGCCGACCCGCATCACCCCGCCGACCAGCAAGCCCGCAACGGCGCCATAGAGGTGGGCCTGGACGACCACCGCGCTGCCGATCATCTCGGCCACCCCAGGGGTCGCTCCATGGAACTGCTCCCATCCGATCTTGAGCAACAGCGCGCCGAGCAGTCCGTAGCGCTCGAGGCCCTGCAAGGTGTCATCCGTTACCAGCCCGATGGCAAACAGTCCGTGCAGGACACCGGACAAACCTACATACCAGTCAAGCCGGGGATCGAACATCAACAGGCCCAGGCCGACCGAGAGACTGCAGAGCAGGACCGACACCAGCCACCGCAAGGGCGACCATTCACGCGCCAGCAACACCCAGATAAAGATCAGGCCAAGCAGGTTCAGCGCCAGATGCGGCCAGTTCAGGTGGACAAAATTACCGGTGATCAGCCGCCACCATTGGCCATGTAGAATCCCGTTGCGATCGTAGCGCAGCCCGTCGGTGGTCCACGGAGCGAACCACTGGAGCACTACGGTCAACACCACGAGGGAAAGAGGAAAGAGGGCCCCGGCGAGCGTATGGACCGTGCCCCACCGGGGCCCGCCTGAGCATCGCGTCACTCCCTCACCCAGGGGACCAGGGCGGTCTTCCATGCCAGCATCCGTATCCATTAAAGAATGGGGATCAGGGATTATCGCGGTTTCGGCGCGGATCCACCAATCAAAGCCACAACCCCGGTGCAGCCGGGTGCGGACCGCACAAATCAGCCTACCGTGGCCATATCCTCGGGCGAGATGGCCGCAGGCCTTCCGATATGGTAGCCCTGGGCGTAGTCCACGTGGAAGCGGCGCAGTAACGCCAGCGTCGGCTCGTCTTCCACGAATTCCGCGACCACTTCCTTCCGGTAGGCCTTCGCCACCCGTGTAATCGCCTCTACCAACGCCTGGTCCTCCCGGCTCGAGGGCAGGTTCCGGATAAAGCTGCCGTCGATCTTGACGAGGTCAACTGGTAGCGACCGGAGATGGACGAAGGAGGTGAAGCCGATTCCGAAGTCGTCCAGAGCGAACCGGCATCCCAGCTCGCGGAGCGAGTCCATCAGCGCACGTGCCTGCTGCAAATCATCTATCGCAGCAGTTTCAGTGAGCTCGAAGATCAGTTTGTGGCCGTCCACATGGCTGCGCGCCAACCGGTCCCTCAACCAGCCGAGCAGCCGGGTATCTCCGATGTGGGCGCCGCTCAGGTTGACGGCGAGCGAGATATCCGGATAGCGGGGATGCAGGTGTTCCAGGTAGTCGATAGTCATCTCGAGGACCTGGTAATCGATCCGGTCGATGATACCAAACCGCTCCGCCACGCTGATAAACCTGGATGGCAGGGTAATCGTGCCATCCGGCTCTTTCATGCGCACCAGGACCTCATAGTGGTGGACGGTTCCGCTGGGGATATGCAGGATTGGTTGAAAATGCAGCAGGAACTGGCGTTTCTCCAGCGCATTGTGGATCCGCTCCACCCAACGCGCCGACAAGGCATCCTCCAGCTGCTCGTTCACGTCATAGACGTGAACCGGGCCGGCGGCACGGGCCCGGTGCAAGGCATTCTCGGCCCGGGACAGAAGGTCCGTGGAGTTGGTGCCGTGATCGGGGAATCCGACGATTCCGATCTTCCCCGTGATGCGCAGCACATCGCCGTCATACCGGATCGGCAGTTCATCGATGCCGCCGAGCAGGCGTTCGGCAAGCGCCCCCGCGCCCGTGAGGCCGGTCGCCGGGAGGACGATCAGGAACCGGCCACCGCTGGAACGGGCGAGCAGGCAGTCACGCGACCGGGAAACCACATCACTGCCGCGCAAGGCGTCATGCAGATAGCGCCCGACCTGGCTGAGTATCTCGTCGCCGGCCTTGTGGCCAAAGGCGTTGTTGATGTGGCCGAATCGGTCCACCGCCAAGCACAGGCAACTCAATTCCCCGCCTTGGCGCGCCTCCAGGCGCAGGAGGTTGTCGAGCACCAGACCCAGGCCATGCTGGTTCAACAGGCCGGTAAGAGGATCGTGATTCGTCAGATAGCGGATCTTCGCTTCGGCCTCATGGTGGGCGGTGATATCGGTCAATACCCCGAAATAGCGTGCGGACTCGCTGACATCGCGGTTCTCGATGCGGCCATTGTCGCGGAACCAACGCACACTCGTCCCGTCCTTGTGCCACATGCGATACTCGACGGTGAACGCGCCCTCATGGGCGAGTCGGTCCAGGATCTCGTCCACCACACGTTCACGATCGCCTTCGTGGAGTTGATTGCGCCATAAATGCGGATTGTCGGCGAACTCGTCCGGATCGAAACCGAGGTTGGCCGCCACGTTGGTGCTGATGAAACCAACCCGGAACCCCGGCAAGTCCATGGTATAAAGTATGTCCGGCACCGACTCGATCATGTGGCGTATGCGCCATTCCGAGTGCCGCGCCCGTTCCGTGAACATGGCAAGCTGGTGGGTATATCCGCCCACCAGCGCATAAAGCAGGCCGGAGGTAGCCAGTACGAACACCCAGCCCTTGACGCCCTGCAGGATGGCCAAGGTTTCAGAACCCGGCACCACGTTGGCAAACAGCGGGTCCGAAAACAGGATCCACCCCGCCGCGATGACGAAGTAGATCAAGGTAATCCGCACGGCGATACCCCTGGCCACGGAGGTGGCCGAGTCCCGGGCCAGGGTGGCCGGCCCACCGGCGTCGCTCCCGCGATGGGCAGCGGCCTCTGCCGTACCGGAATGGCAAGCCTTGGATGTGAGTCGTGTATTCGTCACGCTATACCTGTCGTCCGAATCGTGATCGGCCGCCCGGGGTCCGGCCGTGGGCCACGGCCGGTTCGTAGCACCGCAGCACGGCGGGAGCGACCCGCTACGGGTCACTCCATCCAGGACCGGCCACGACATGGCCTCAAACCAGGACTGCTGGGCCGGGGCTGCTCTTCACCCTATCGGCGTCGCGACGGGATTCTCAAGTGAACGTTCCGTGACTTACGTCCCGGTCCTCGCCCGGGGGGGGCCGTCGATCCGAATCCGTAGTGAATCTTCCCGCCGGGCGACGGTCTACCCCCAGATATGTCACGCACCCCCGCCTCGCTGGGTCCTCCGGACCGTCCCTGATGTCCACCATTCCGACGCCTTTGGGGCACCCCTCTGTTGGAGCGCCTGGTTTCCGGGCCGTGGTGCCCGGGCGTAAACCGCGCCGGGCCCGCTGGGCGGCCAGCACTGGGGCTAGCACTACGTCTTGGCCTCTTAGGGACCCTGGACCCGCCCAGGCCACGGAACCCGAGACGCCCGCCGCGCCGCCTCCGGTAGTCACCACGATGGGTGGCGCCGCGAGTTGCCGGGCGCTCCCGGTAGACCTGTTCCTCAACACGAACTATCCGCTGACCGACGTGGTGACCCATCATCCTGCTGGCACCTCCCGGGATATGACGTTGCCCGTCACCCGCCCGATCAAACACACCATGGCGGGTCTGCACCCGTTACGCCGCGTGCGCTTGGTCTCCGCGCCAGGCCTACCAATCTTCGGGGCTGACGGTAATGATCGGCTGCGTCACGTCACCCTGGTCAGCGTGACGGTGAACAACGGTATCGTGCCGCTGAGTTGCGCGGGACAGCCGCGGCGCGCGGGCCTGGACGCGGCGACCGCCATCCACCGCGCCGTGGAGGTGCGGATCCGTCCCTTGCTGCGCACCCACCTGACCAGTATCCTGGCGCTGGTACCGGCGGCCCTGGGCACCGGCGCCTTCCTCATCCTCAACCTGATCCCGGTTCTGTACGTGGCCACCGAGCGCTGGCGCCGCCCGCCCCGGACTGCCGCAGACCGGGATGGAGATCCGGCATGACTGCGGCAACTTCGCCCATGCCCCGGACGCCATCGCGGCCACCGCGCCCTCGTCTGGCGGCCGGACGCCGGCTCACCCCACTGCTGCTGGCCGGCGTGCTGCTCTCGGGATGCGCGGTCTACCACCCCAAGCCGCTGCCGGAGGGTCCGGACCTCGCCCGCACCGTGCCCCAACTTACGGTGGATCCGGCCACCCTGCGGCTGCCGGGGCTGCGCCCCCACCCGTTCAACCCGGCGCGCCCGCTCGACATGACCGATGTTGCGATCCTCGCGGCGGTGAACAATCCCCAGCTCAAGGCGGCGCGGCAACAGGCCGGAGTCGCGCGGGCACAGTTGTTCGACGCGCGGCTGCTCCCGGACCCGCAACTCTCGATCAATCCGGACTTCACCACCAACCGGGGCCCGGGGCTCACCAACGCGCTGAGCGTCGGCCTGAGTTATGACCTGAAGACCCTGATCACCCGCTGGGCGGGCGTCTCCGCGGCGCGTTCCGCGGTACACCAAGTGGACCTGGGCCTGCTATGGAGCGAATGGCAGGTAGTCCAGCAGGCCCGCTCCCTGTTCATACAGGTCACGGCGCAGGAGGCGGAACTCACGCTGTTGCGCCGTTTCCAGGCCCTGTACGCCCAGCGTTACGCCCGTTCGTCCAAGGCCCTGCGCCAGGGCAACCTGACCCTGGACGTGGTGGGTACCGATCTGACTGCGCTCCTCGACGCCAACACGCGGGTCAACGACATGGAGCGCAAGCTCAGTGAGACCCGCCAGACCCTCAATGTGCTCCTGGGTCTCGCGCCGGAGGCGCCCCTGCGGCTCACTGCCACAGATTCGGTGGCAGCGATCACTGCGGCGCAAATCCGCACCGCCCTGGCGAACCTGCCCCGCCGCCGCCCGGATCTGCTCGCCCTGCGAGCCGGCTACAAAAGCCAGGAACAGCGCGTACGTCAAGCGGTGCTGGCCCAGTTTCCCGCGTTGAACGTGGGCGTTACCCGGTCCCGGGACAACAGTGATATCCACAGCACCGGCCTCGGCATCACCCTCACACTGCCGATACTCAACGGTAACCGGGGTCAGGTCGCCATCGAACGGGCCACCCGGGCCAAGCTGCGCCAGGAATATCAGGCGCGGCTCGACGCGGCCTACGCGCAGGTGCAGCTCCTATGGACACGCCACCAGCTGCTCAGTGAGCAACTGGTGGCCGTGAACCGCAATCTGCCAACGATCCAAACCATGGCGGATCATGCGCGCCGCGCCTATGAGGCCCGGGACCTGGGAGCCCTGATCTACCTGAATCTGGAGAACACGCTGCTCAACAAGCAACTCGAGGCGCTGAACCTGCAGCAGTCCCTGTTGGAAACACGGGTGGCGCTGCAAACGCTGCTCGGCGCGGCTTGGGCCGCGCCCGCACAACCGACAACAGGAGAGTGACGTGACCCTGCGTTGGACTTCCAGTCTTTTCACCACCGGGCTGCTGGCCTTGTGCATGACGGCGCACGCCACCACCGAGACCGCCGCCCCATCGAGCGTCCTGGTGCGTACCGAACCTGCGCGCGAGGTGACACTCACCCAAAGCCTCACCGCCTTCGGACATGTGCAGGCGGACCCGGATAGCCGTATCAGCATCAACCTGCCGCGCGCCGGCCTGATCAACCGCCTGTGGGTCCGCCTAGGCCAGGAAGTGGCGGCGGGTGCGCCGCTCTTGGAACTCGATACCGCGCCCACCACACGCATGGGCTATCAGCAAGCGAAGGCGGCAGTGGACTATGCCCAAAGCGAACTGCAGCGGTTACAACGGCTGCTCGCCGAGCAGCTCGCCACCCGCGCCCAGGTAGATGCCGCGCGACGCCAGCTGCGCGATGCCCAATCGACCCTGGCGGCGCAGCGCAAGCTCGGCGCCGGCCAGGGAATCGAAGTGATCCGCGCGCCGTTCACCGGGATCGTTACTCAGGTCAATGTCAACCAGGGCGAGCGGGTACAAGCCGACGCCAATGCCCTGATCCTGGCACGGCGGGATCACCTGCTGGTCCCGCTCGGGGTGGAGCCGGAAGACGCGCAGAAACTCAAGCCGGGGATGCCGGTGATCCTCAGTCCGGTGTTCGACCCCCGCGTGACCATCGACGCCACCATCGCGACCCTCCATGCCATGATCAATCCGGCCACGCGGCTGGTGGACGTCATCGCGCGCGTGAACCCCAAGGATGCCCATGACCTGATGCTCGACATGGTCATGCAGGGCACCATTGTGATCTCACGCACCAAGGACCTGGCGGTGCCGCGCAGCGCGGTGCTCACCGACGCCAAGGGCAGCTACGTTTTCGTGGTACGCAACGCCATCGCGCACCGCGTGGACGTCACCACCGGGACTGAGGATCGTGGCCTGATCGCAATCCACGGCGCGCTGCGGCCGGGAGCGCCAGTGGTGGTGCTGGGCAACTACGAGCTGCGCGACGGCGCCGCGGTCCGGGAGCAGCCCTGATGGGCTTCGCGGAATGGGCCCGGCATCACCGGCGCTCCATACTCTTCCTGATCTTGATCCTCGCCGTGGGCGGGGCGGTCAGCGCATTCAAACTACCCGTGGCGCTGTTCCCGCACGTCAACTTCCCGCGCATCATGGTCCTGATCGACGCTGGCGATCGGCCCGCCGAGCAGATGGTTATCCAGGTAACCCAGCCGGTGGAGCTGGCCGTGCGCGGGGTCCCCGGGGTACGCAGTCTGCGCTCCACCACCAGCCGGGGCAGCGCGGAACTCAACGTCAATTTCGACTGGGGCCACGATATGCCGATGGCCAAGCAGCAGGTGGCCTCGGCGATCAACCAGATCCTGCCCAATTTGCCTCCCGGAACGCGCTTCAACGTGCGCCGCATGAACCCGACCGTGGACCCGGTGGCAGCCTACAGCCTCACATCGAAGAGCCTGGACCTGGTCCAGCTCCACGACATCGCGCGTTATGAGCTGCTGCCGTTGCTCTCCACCATCCGCGGCGTGGCGCGCATCGGGATCCAGGGCGGTCAGCGCGCGGAGTACCGGGTCAGCGTCGATCCCGCCCGCCTCCAGGGCTACGGGCTGAGCATGGATGACGTGGTGAAGGCGCTGTCTGCATCCAACGTGCTGCGCGCCGTGGGCCGCCTCGAGGATCACTACAAACTCTACCTGGTGCTCTCGGACACCCGCTTCACCAGTCTCGATCAGATCCGCCACACGGTGTTGCGCAGCGGTAGCAACGGGCTGGTGGAGCTTGAGGATATCGCCACCGTATCGCGCTCCACCGTGCCCCAGTGGGTACGCGTCACCGCCGATGGACACAACGCCGTGCTGGTCAACATCTACCAGCAGCCGGGGGGCAACACGGTACGGATCGTGCACGACATCCGCGCCAAGCTGGCGGCCTACCGCAGCAAGCTCCCGGTAGGGGTCACCATACATAATTGGTATGATCAAAGCATACTGATCGTCAACTCGGCCACCAGCGTGCGGGACGCGATCCTGATCGGCGCGGCACTGGCGGCAGTGGTCCTGTTCGTATTTCTGCGCAACGCGCGCATCACGCTGATCGCGATCATCGTGGTTCCGGCGGTGCTGGCCGCCACCGTTCTATTGCTCTATGTCCTGGGCATGAGCTTCAATATCATGACCCTCGGTGGCATGGCCGCGGCGGTCGGACTGATCATCGATGACGCCATCGTCATGGTGGAACACATCATCCGCCGCTGGCGCGGCGCCGAGGGGGCGCTGCACGAGCGCCTCAAGCGCGCAGTGCTGGAGTTCAGCCGGCCCCTTGCGGGATCTTCCGCCTCGACGATCATCATCTTCATACCGCTGGCGTTTCTCAGTGGCGTCACCGGCGCGTTCTTCAAGGCCTTGTCCCTCACCATGGGGTCGGCACTGTTGATCTCGTTTCTCGTGGCGTGGCTCGCGGTACCGCTGCTGGCGGAACACCTGCTGCGGGACCGGGACGCGGAACAGCCCGAAGGCGGCGCGTTTAAGCACGCCATCGACCGGCACTACCGCCGGGTGCTGGAAGCGAGCTTTGCGCGCCCCTGGCTGGTCCTGATCGGGCTCGGGCCGCTCCTGCTGGCGGGTTATGTGTGCTACGGGCATGTGGGTTCAGGATTCCTGCCCCATATGGACGAGGGTGGCTTCGTGCTGGATTACCGTGCCCCACCCGGCACGTCGTTGACGGAGACTGACCGGCTGCTGCGCCAAGTCGGTGCGATCCTGCAGCACAACCGCTGGGTGGACACCTATTCCCGGCGCACCGGTTTGCAACTGGGCGGCGGCGTCACGGAGGCCAACGAAGGGGACTTCTTTGTGCGGCTCAAGCCGCCACCGCGGCCGAACATCGAAGTGGTCATGGAACAGGTGCGCCAGCAGGTGCTCGCCAAGGTGCCGGGCCTGCATATCGAAATGGCCCAGTTGATGGAGGACCTGATCGGCGATCTCACCGCGGTGCCGCAGCCCATCGAGATCAAACTGTTCGGCGACAATGCGGAGAAGCTCCTCGACACCGCTCCGAAGATTGCGCGGGCGATCGCTAAGATCCCCGGCGTGGTGGACGTGAGCAAGGGCATCGTGCTCGCCGGAGATGCGCTCGACATCCGGGTGGACCGGCGCAAGGCCGCACTGGAGGGAGTGGATCCCGAAGCGATAACGCAACAATTGGAGGCCTACCTCACCGGCGTGGTCACCACCCACGTGCAGAAGGGCATCAAGATGATCGGGATCCGGGTGTGGGTCCCCAAGGACATGCGCACCACCGAGCAGCAGGTCGGCAACCTGTGGTTGCGGGCCGCCGACGGCCACCTGTTCCCGCTGCGGCGGGTGGCTACCATCCACACCGTGGTGGGCCAGCCCCAGATCACCCGTGAGAACCTGAAACGCATGGTGGCAGTCACGGGGCGGATCAGCGGCCGAGACATGGGTTCCACGATACGGGCGGTCAAGAAGGTGCTAAACAGCGCCGGTGCGATCCCCAAGGGCGTCTATTACCAACTCGGCGGCCTCTACAAACAACAGCAGATCGCCTTCCGCGGCCTCATGGCGGTCTTCGTCGCGGCGGTGGCGCTGATCTTCCTGCTCCTGCTGTTCCTCTACGAACGCTTCCAAATCGCCCTGTCCATTCTGATGATGCCCCTGCTGGCGATCGCGGCCGTGTTCATCGGGCTTTGGATCACCGGCAGCGAACTCAACATTTCCTCGATGATGGGCATGACCATGGTGGTGGGCATCGTCACGGAAGTGGCCATCTTCTATTTCTCCGAATACCAGGAACAGATCGTCGGCCAGGAGGAAAACGAGGCCCTCGTCCTGGCCGGGATCCACCGGCGCCGGCCCATCGCGATGACCACCCTGGCGGCGATTCTGGCCCTGCTCCCCCTCGCCCTGGCCCTTGGCCAGGGTTCCGCCATGCAGCAACCCCTGGCGATCGCGATCATCTCCGGCCTGGTGGTGCAGATGCCCCTGGTGCTGCTGGTGATGCCGGTCCTGTTCCGGCTGTTCCCGCGGCCGCGGCTGGCCCCTGACTGATCGCGCCCCGGGCGCGCCGATCCGGTACAATGACGCTGTGACGGCGCGGCCTGACTCTGGCGGCCCGCGCCGTCACAGCGTAGTCGACGGTACGTCGCGGCACGCCCAGGGGGTACACCCTGGCGCGTGCCGCGACGCCCACGGCAGGAGACCGGCGACCGTGCCGGGTCAGGCAGGGAGTCCACATGGAATCCTTCCGCGCGTTCCGTATCCACAATGAGGACGGCACCGTGCACGCCGGAGTCGAATCGCTGCGCCTGGACGATCTTTCCCCCGGTGAAGTGGTGCTGCGCGCCGCGTATTCCGGCATCAACTACAAGGACGCATTGGCGGGCACCGGGAAGGGCAAGATCCTGCGCCGCTTTCCCCTCGTGGGTGGAATCGACGTCGCCGGCACTATCGTCTCGTCGCAGGACCCGCGCCTGCGCGAAGGGGACGCGGTCCTGGTCACCGGCTGCGGCCTGAGCGAGGACCACGATGGCGGCTATGCCGAGTACGTCCGGGTCCCGGCGGACTGGGTGATCCCCGTGCCCGCGGGCCTGGATCCGCGCCTGGCCATGGCCCTCGGCACCGCCGGTTTTACCGCCGCCCTGGCGGTGCAGCGGCTGGAGGACAACCATCAAACTCCGAATCTTGGCCCGCTCGTGGTAACCGGCGCCAGCGGCGGCGTGGGGAGTTTCGCCGTCGACATCCTCGCCGGCTTGGGCTACGAGGTGATCGCGGTCACCGGAAAGGCAGACGCCACCCCTTATCTCAAGGACCTGGGCGCCAGCCATGTGGTAAGCCGTCAGGAGCTGGAAATGCGTGGCCGTCCCCTGGAGGGTGCCCAGTGGGGCGGCGCCGTGGACAACGTCGGCGGGGAGATGCTGGCGTGGCTCACCCGCACCGTGCGTCCCTGGGGCAACATCGTGAGCATCGGCATGGCGGGCGGGACTGCCCTGCACACCACCGTAATGCCGTTCATCCTGCGAGGCATCGGCCTGTTGGGCGTGACCTCGTCCAACTGCCCGCTGCCCCTGCGCCGGCGGACCTGGCAGCGGCTCGCCACCGACCTGCGCCCGCGCTCCCTGGAGGCAGTGGTCCGGGCAACCGTGGGGCTCGACGGGCTGCCGGATGCGTTCGAAGACCTGTTGGCGGGGAAATCCAAGGGCCGTGTCCTGGTGAAGATCGCGCCCGAGGCGCCCTGAGACAGCCCCGCGGTGGCGACGTGGTGGAAGGAAATCGCACGCTCCACCGGCTCCGATCCGCGCGCGCCGGGCGATTCCAGCCGGACCGGTTCCACCCGCGGCATCCGGTCACGAAAGCTCAGCCCTGACTCCAGATGATACGGTTCGGCATCGACCTGGGAGGCACCAAGACCGAGATCATCGCCCTGGACCCCACGGGCGTCGAACGGCTGCGCCACCGGGTGGCTACTCCCCAAGGGGACTACCCCGGGATCCTGCGCACCATCGCCGCGCTGGTACACGACGCCGAGCGCGAACTCGATGCACCAGGGTCCGTGGGCGTCGGGACCCCAGGCGCCCTGTCCCGGGCCACCGGGCGGCTGCGCAATTCCAATACCCCATGTCTCAACGGTCAACCGCTGCTGCGGGATCTGGGAGACACACTCCAGCGCCCCGTGCGCATGGAGAACGACGCCAACTGTTTTGCACTCTCGGAGGCCACCGACGGCGCGGGCGGCGGTTGCGCGGTGGTATTCGGTGTGATCGTGGGTACTGGAACCGGCGGTGGCATCGTCGCCCATGGCCGGCTGTTGGCCGGGATCAACGCCATCGCGGGGGAATGGGGTCACAACCCGCTACCGTGGCCCAATGACGATGAGCGGCCCGGCCCCGCGTGTTACTGCGGACGGCACGGGTGCATCGAGACCTTCCTATCCGGTCCGGGCTTGACGGACGACCACCACCGGACCACCGGGGTGCGGCTTGCACCGGCGGAAATCGCCGCCCACGCGGAACGGGGCGATCCCGGCGCCCGGCACAGCCTCGATCGCTACGCCGGGCGGATGGCCCGGGCCCTGGCGCACGTGATCAACCTGCTGGACCCGGATGTGATCGTGCTGGGCGGCGGCCTCTCCAACCTGGGATACCTGTACGAAACGGTGCCGCGCCTCTGGCAGCACCACGTGTTCTCGGATCGGGTGAATACACGCCTGTTGCCACCCCGGCATGGGGACTCCAGCGGCGCACGCGGGGCTGCGTGGCTCTGGTGAGCGGTTCTGGCTGGCGTGCGAAAAAAGGGCCAGCGCCGTGATACGCAGCGCTGGCCCGGTTCCGTAGGCGGGAATTACTGGACGATGATGGTATTCACGGCCTTGCCGCCACGATTCAGGGAGACCTTCACCTGATAGACACCGCGGTGCGATCCCATCTGCACCGGCACACTGAGAACACTTCCGTTTGCCCCCGTCACGCCGTCACCGGAAGTGGTCAGGACGTCACTCGGCAGGATCTGGCCCCGGCTGGATCCGCCCGGGCCCTTGAATACGATGCGGCCAATGACCTGATCACCGGCGTCGGCCTTGCCGTTCCCATTGCTGTCCTGCACCAGACGCGCCCGCCAGGGATGGTGCGCGTCCACTATATACCCCACCCCGGCGATCCCCTTTTGCGGGATGAACGGATTCGGTTGCAGGGCGGCTGCTTCAAAGAGCAGAAACCGCGGCGCATAGGGAGCCCCGGCGGAGAACGGCACCGCCTTGGCCGTATGTACCAGCATGGACCCGGGCGCCACATGCTGGAAATTGGTGGACTCCACCAATTCCGCCGTCGTCGACGCCGGGCTGCCCTGATTGCCGGTCACCAACCCGTCGTTCGTCACGAAGACCTGACGGCCGACGCTCGCCATGAACTCCACGGCGCGCTTTCCGTACTCCACCTGCTCGCCTTTCGAATCATAGATCCGCACCGTGACGGTTCCGGTACTACCCGCGGGCCCGTTGGTGAAAGGCGCGGGACCCGAACCGTTGCCACCCGGACGCACATGGATCACCTTGAACCCGATCTGATCCGCACGCGCGTTTTCGAGCCCGTTCTCGCCGTTGCCGCCGTTGGGCACGATCTTGATCACCTTGTTGCCGCTGTCCATGATCAAATAGTTACCGTGCTGCACGCCAGCGCCTGCGGCGGCGACGATCGGATCCTGCGGGTGTCCCGTGGTCAGAATGAAGAACGCGTTGCTGTTGATCGGCACAAAGGGAAGGCCATTGTCCACCCCGTTGCGCTGGAACGAGCCGCCCAGTTTTACCTCCATCCAACCCCCGGCCGGAATCTGGTGGCCAAAGTGCGTGGCGTCAAAGGCAAGGCGATTCGGAATCCCCGGCGCGTTCAGGAACAAATTGATCTCGGTGGGCGCACCGGCGACGATGCCGTTGGAAACCACCGGAGCACTGACCAGCGCAGTGGCGATATTGGCGGTGGCGTCATTGTCGCCATCCTCGTGACCCCACGCGCCGTGGGTCCCCGCGGTGACGAGCAGCGCAACAGCCAGGAAGCCCGGCGCGAACCAAGTCATCCGTCTCGATACCATGTTCATGTTTAATCCCCCCGTTGTATTTAATAAGACATACACCCGGGCGGCACTGCCCCGGGCAAGCGCGTCTCGGCCTGGAACCAAACGTCCGGAGCATCCCGCAACCGGCGTCCGGACCTCCGCCCGCGTTAGAAAACAGCGGGGCGTACCCCATGGCCCGGTCCGTTGGAGAGACCGAGCGCGGGTAGCAAGCCAAGACCTGTGGTCGATAGTACACGCAACGGCGCGCTGCTGGCGACGGACCCGATCGAGGCCGGCGCGACGTTCAGGCCGCGTTGTTATTCCCCTGTTGCGGCGCGCGCCGCAACAGCGGCACGCTGCGTCCTGTCCGACCGGGAGCCGCTTTGTTACAATTCACGCCGGAATTCAACCGCGCCCGGGATGGCCCGCGGGTCCTCACACACCGCCGGCACCGGAATCCGCCCAGGCCGCCGGGCGTCATGGGGCTGAGCAGGATTCGCGCCCGCGTGTCTCACCATATCCGACTGCCGGTGTTTCTCGCGTTGCTGGCCGGGATGTCCGGTCCGCCCAGCATTGCGGCTGCGCCGGCCGGCGCGCCGCACCCCGCGCCCACCTGCCAATACCGGGTCGTGGAACGCTTTCCCCATGACTCCACCGCGTTCACCGAGGGCCTGGTATTCGACCACGGGGTACTCTATGAGAGCACCGGCTTACGCGACGGTTCGACGCTGCGCGCAGTGGACCTGGGAACCGGCCGGATACTCAGGCGGCGTTCCTTGCCTGCACAGGTCTTCGGCGAGGGCTTGACCGTCGCTCGTGGCCAGCTCATCCAACTTACCTATCAATCGCACCTCGGCTTCGTCTACGACCCGAAGACCTTCGCGCAGTTGCGGACCTTCCACTACGCCGGCCAAGGCTGGGGAATCACCTTCGACGGCAAGCGGCTCATCATGAGCAACGGATCCGCGACCCTGCGTCTGCTGGACCCGGAGACCTTCCAGGTCATCGGCAAACGAATCGTACGGGACGCCGGCCGTCCAGTGACCGGACTGAACGAATTGGAATATATCCGTGGGAACCTGTACGCGAACGTGTGGCCCACCGATCGGATCGCCCGCATCGACCCCGCCACCGGCACGGTCACCGGCTGGATCCGCCTGACGGGGCTGCTGGACACCAACCAATGGCACCGCCCGGTGGCGGAGCCTAACGGAATCGCATACGACCCCAACGGAGACCGCCTATTGGTGACGGGGAAGTTCTGGCCATGGCTGTTCGCGATCCACCTGATGCCGTGCCCCGGCCGCGCGGACCGCCCCTACGCGGTACCCGCCGATCGACAGCGGCCGGCTCCGCCACGAACCGGGCCGTAGGGGGCTGCTGCACGATCCGCGCACCGGCCCGGAGCCTGGGCACCCGCCGGATCCGTCTTCGTCCGGGGCACGTTCGCGCACCGCCCTCGCCCGGGCGCCGCAACGCGTGACCGGGGCCCTTCCGCTCCCCCGGGTAGGGCACGCGCGGGTCTCCGACCCCGCGGTGGAGCGGCACAACCGCCGTATTGAAAATGCGCGCGGGCCGACCGGACAGGACGTACCTACGGACCCGGCGCCGTTGCCCCAAAACGCGCGCCCAACCTCACACACCCCCATCCGACTGGCCGGTCGCCCCGTTGATTACGCCGATAAAAACGCCGATAAAAAATAGTGGCGCCCGTTGATGCCCTGCCGTATGATCCCGGATACGTTGCAGTGGTTCTTGTCCAACGATCCGGAAGTCCTTCTGCCCTTTCGCACTGAACTCCCATTCGCAATCCTTCAGGAACCTGCTGCGCGCCACCCCGTGTCCTATCTTAATTTGAGGTCATTACCGTGTTGACTGGAACTGTGAAGTGGTTCAACGAGAGTAAGGGTTACGGCTTTATCACCCCGGACGACGGCGGCAAAGACGTCTTTGTCCATCATTCGGCGATTACCGGCAGCGGATTCAAGACCCTGGCCGAGGGGCAAAAGGTCTCCTTCGAGACCGAACAGACCCCGAAGGGTCTGGCCGCGGCCAACGTAACACCGGTCTAAGGCATTCCCTCTAACCGGGGCGGGGTCCCGCGCGCTACGCGGGACCCCGCCCCGGTCTGCCGCGGCAGACGGTCGGCTGCACGCTGCGCCCCCTGGGAGGTCACCGCCGGACCCGGGGTGGCTGTGCTGCGCCGGGGGGCCGTGTGATACTTCGGCGTCCTCGAATGTCCGTCACGTACACCGGCCCTGCGCGACCGAAGCTACAGCGCCAGGTCCATCATCCGGCTGCATGTCTCCCGCTCGTTCATACCCGGCGCCCCTGCCGATATTTCATCCGGCATTTCTCACCGATGTTCTGCAGTGACACCGCCGCCGGGAAGTCCCGGCATGGGAATTCCCCGGCGGCGCTTGGACGGCACGGGGAATCCCGCATTGCTCAGGAGAGCCCCGACAGGCGGCGGCCGAGCCTGCATTCCCGCGGCTCCGTGAATTGCTTGGAGACTCTACCGCCACACCATCCCGCCCCTTGGGGGCGGGAACACGGGCCGGAGCTTGGCTTACTCCGTTACGCGCTCAGTAACGGGAATTCGCGGCGGAACGACGGGCACCACCGCCCTTGCGCGCCTGCGGCCGTCGCCCATCGGGGCGGCCCACAGGCCGGTGATCGGGGGCGCGCGCCCGGACGCGGGACGCACCCGTCGCGGGCCCGGGCTCGTACCCGGCCATCACCTGGGCGGGGATGTCCCTTTTCAATAGCCGCTGGATGGCTGCAAGTTGAGAGGTCTCATCCGCGCTGACCAGCGAGATCGCAGTACCGGGCTCCCCGGCACGCCCGGTGCGCCCGATGCGATGCACGTAATCCTCCGGCGTGTCCGGCAATTCAAAATTGACTACATGCGGCAGGCGATCGATATCCAACCCACGGGCCGCCACATCGGTGGCCACCAGCACCCGGACGCCCTGTGCCTTGAAGGCGGCAAGCGCCCGGCTGCGGGCGTTCTGGCTCTTGTTGCCATGGATGGCAGCCGATTCGATTCCATCCTGCTCCAGTTGCTTGGCAAGACGATCGGCACCGTGTTTGGTCCGGGTGAACACCAGCACTTGGCGCCAGTTCTGGGATCCCACCAGATAGGACAACAGCGCGCGCTTGCGGGCTTGATCCACCAAGTACACCGACTGCTCAACCCCGGCCGCGGTGGCGTTGGGCCGCGCCACCTCGATGGTCTCCGGCTGCGACAGGAACCGGCGCGACAGGGCCTTGATGGCATCGGGGAAGGTGGCGGAGAACAGCAGGGTCTGGCGGCGGGTCGGCAGCTCGCGGAAGATCCGCTCGATCGCCGGAAGGAAACCCATGTCCAGCATGCGGTCCGCCTCATCCAGCACCAACACTTCCACCATACCCAGGTCCACGGTCCGGCGCGTCAGGTGATCCAGCAGGCGGCCGGGAGTCGCGACCAGCACGTCCACCCCGCGGCGCAGGGCCTGGATCTGGGGTTGGATCCCGACGCCGCCGAATACCGCCGCGCAGCGCACCGGAAGGCTACGGCCGTAGTCGCTGACGTTTTCCCTGACTTGCGCGGCAAGCTCGCGGGTAGGCGTCAAGATCAGGGCCCGCACACCCCGCCGGCCGCCCGTTGTGGCCGTCAGGCGGTGGAGTATCGGCAGGGTGAAGGCAGCCGTCTTGCCGGTGCCGGTCTGGGCACTGGCCATGAGATCCCGCCCCGCAAGCACCGCCGGGATGGCGCGGGCCTGGATGGGGGTGGGGACGGTATAACCCTGTGCGGCGACCGCACGCAGAATTTCGGCCGAAAGGCCGAGGGAATCAAATGACATGATATGGATACTCCTAGTCAGCTGGCAAGGCAGCCCAGGCCAACACCTGGACGGCTACAGGGTCAGCGAAGAATGGCCTTATGAGGGGGCATACCGCGACCGGTTTGCGGTACCGGCCTAGCAGCGAAGGAGCGTGCCCTGCGGGTACTCCGGGCACGGCCGGTGGGCCGCGCCGCGACAAACTTGGGCGCTAGCCTACCACAGGCGGGGGCGTCGGGACAGCCCGATCCGTAGGGACGGGGCCACTGGGGGCGGCTCCCTTTACAAATCATAACCATTCCCGTCTGCCCTCGGGACCCTAGGATCGAATATCATAGGCGTAGAATAGGCGTAGAGCTGTCCCGCATTCCTGACGAGTGGGACAGGTCCCGATCGTCAGGCGGCGGGCCGGGGATCCGCCTGCCGGTCAAGCACCCAACGACGTTCCGCGCCGTCAGCCCAACCGTGGTACCAACCCGACTCCAAACGGACACACACCATGCAAGATTTCTATCAAGCCTGGAACGCCCTGCGTTTCGGCGGGCCCATGATCTACCCGCTGCTGGTCTTGGCCGTCATTACCGTGGCCATTCTGCTTGATAAGACCTACGTATACCTGCGCTACACGCGCCCGCCTGCGGTCCTCCTGCGCCTGGTGGAAAACCTGGCCAGCGGCTGGAACGACTTGGAACACCAAGTCACGATCCTGAACCCCCACCACCATTTCGCGCGGTTCCTGCGCGTCATCCTGCAGAACCGATCGCAACCGGTATGGTGGACCGAATCGCGTGCCAGCGACGAGGCGCAGGCGATCGAACGCGCCATCAACCGTGGGCTCTGGATATTGGAGACCATCGTCACCGCGGCACCGCTACTGGGCCTGCTTGGGACCATCACCGGCATGATGCATGCGTTCAATCTGATCGGCAGCAAGGGGCTGGTAGACCCCAACGGGGTGACCTCCGGCGTTGCCGAGGCGTTGATCGCCACCGCGCTGGGGCTGTTGATCGCCCTGGTCGCCCTGTTCGGCTTCAACTTCTTCTCGCGCCTGCAATCCCGGACGCTGGACGAGATGGAGCGGATCGGGACCCGGCTGGTGGACCGGGTGCGTCTGAGCGCGCAGGATCCAGAGATGCGTCATGAAGCGGCGTAAGTCCCGGGAATTCCGGCGCGGACGCATCGAGATCATCCCGATGATCGACGTGATGTTCTTCCTGCTCGCGACCTTCATGCTCGCCTCGCTGACGATGCAGAATCTGCACTCGCTCCCGGTGAATCTGCCCAAGGGCAAGGCCGAGACCATGCAGACCGAGGAGCCGGTGACCCTGACGGTCACGGAACAAAACCGCATCTTTGTGAACCACACGCCGGTCACCGTGGACACCCTGGCCACTACCCTCAAGCCCTTGCTCAAGGGCACCGATCCGGCGGTGATCGTCTCCGCGGACCGCGCGGCCCGCAACGGCGTGGTGGTGCGCGCGATGCTGGCGGCCCGCCAGGCAGGCGCGAACCGGTTCCTGATCGCCATCAAGCGCCCATGAGTGAGGCGGTCCTACTGGGCCCCGGGGCGCCCGACGACCCTGCCCGCCGCCTCGCCTGGGTCCTGGCCGTGGCGGTGCTGCTGGTGCTGCTCGGCCTGCTGGGCGTGGGGCGGCTGCTCAAGAGCCCGATGATGGTGCCGGTCGCCCCCACCAAGCCGGTGGAGGCGCGTATCTACGAGCTACCCGCCGCGCCGGGCGGCGCGCCTGCCCGGCCCGCCGCGCCGGCACCGGTCCCGCCACGGCCCACGGTGCGTCGTCAGCCCGCGTTGCCCACCGCCCCGCCGCGGACGGTGCCGGCACAGCCGCGCGGGACAATGCCGGTGCCACGCGCCCAGCGCCCACCGGCACCCAGCCATCCGCCCCTGAATTGGGCGACCTTGCGATCCCAGGTCGCGGACGCGGTGGCGGACGCCACCGCGAGTCGCCGCTCGGTGCTGCAGATTCATGACCCGCACACGCTGGTGGCCCACTATTACATCGCCTCCGTTCTGCGCAAGCTCCAGGCGATCGGCAACCTGAACTACCCAGGCGCCCTGACCGGCGTCACGGTGGTGCGGTTGATCATCGACCGTCAGGGAGGCCTGGTGAATCTCAAGCTCCTGCATTCATCGAGTAACGACGCTCTGGACCACGACGCGGAACGGATCGTGCGCATGTCCGCCCCATTCGCCCCATTCCCCACTGACCTGAAACGTCAGACCGCCCATATCGAACTGGTGATCTATATGAATTTCTACGGCTACCGGAAGCTGTACACCGAATATTGAGGCATGAGCAAACGCGGCTCATCCCGCGGAATTGCTTGGCGCCTGATCCAGAAACAGCCACTGCGCAATCCCGATGCACCATCCGAAACGCGGCCCGCCGCCAGCGGTACCCGGATCGGGCGAACCGGTATCTACCGGCACCCCGTCAAACCCGGATGCAATCCCCGCCATTCAGTCACCCGAATGGTGTTTGGTTAGGAAGCGGTCGAGCTGGTTGGCAAACGCTTGACGGTCACGCTGATTGAGCGGCGCCGGCCCGCCGCTGACCACGCCGCTGCTGCGCAGTTCGTCCATCAGGTTGCGCATCGCCAGACGCTGCCGGATGTTGTCCTCGGAATAGAACTCACCCCGGGGGTTGAGGGCGTAGGCGCCCTTCTTCACCACCTCGGAGGCGAGCGGGATATCCGCGGTAACCACCAGGTCCCCGGGCTGGAGCAAAAGGACGATCTGGTTGTCCGCTACGTCGAAACCGGGGGCCACCTGAATGGCCTTGATGTACCGGGACGGCGGAACCCGCAGGGGCTGATTCGCCACCAGCGTCAGCTCGACGCGCACCCGCTCCGCGGCGCGGAACAGAATTTCCTTCACTACCGCCGGACACGCGTCCGCGTCAATCCATACCCGCATGGACGCGACCCCTCTGAACACCCCATGGCGCAGGCATGCGCATGGGCCGGGCGTACCGGCCGGGCGCCCGGGCCGGGTGCGGCGAATCCGACAAGCCGGCCGCACCACGGCGCCTGGACTGCACACCAAGCGCCGCAGGATGCCCGCGCGGATGCCCCCCGGCGCCCCGGACGGGGATGACACACGCCATCACGGCGCACCGCCAACGTGGTCACGGATCACCGCCAGGAAATCCCCGCCATAGGCCGCGAGCTTACGCTCTCCGATCCCCGGCAGCCGCGCCATCCCCGCCAGGGTGTCCGGGTGCTGTTCCACCATCTCGCGGAGCGTTGCGTCATGGAAGATCACATAGGCGGGCACCCCCTGGACCTCCGCCAGTTCCTGACGGCGGCGGCGCAGCGCCGCCCAGAGGGTCTGCTGTGCCGCGGTGGCAAAAACGGCGGCCACGCGGTCGCGGCGCGCGGCCTTGGCGGCCTTCGCCACTTCGCGCAACATGAGCCGCTGTTCCCCGCGCAGCACCGGGCGGCTGGCCTCAGTCAGCGCCAGACCACCGTGCCCCTCCAGATCCACCGCCAGCAATCCGCGGGCGATCAACTGACGAAACAGGTTGCGCCAGCCGATCTGGTCCAGTTCGGTCCCGATGCCGTAGGTACTGAGCCGATCGTGTCCCCAACGCTGCACACGTTCATTGCGTGCGCCCAGCAACACGTCGATGAGATGGTTCACTCCGAAGCGTTGACCGGTGCGGTGCACGCAGGACAGGGCTTTCTGGGCAGCAGTAGTGGCGTCCCAAGTCTGTGGCGGCTCCAAACAGGTATCGCAGTTGCCGCAGGGCCGTTCCAGAGGGTCATCGAAATAGCGTAGCAGGGCCTGGCGACGGCAACTGGTCAGCTCGCAGAACCCCAGCATCGCCTCCAACTTGTGGCGTTCGACCCGCTTGTGGGCCTCAGCGGCATCGGAACCCTCCTGCATGCGCCGCAGCGTGATGACGTCCTGCAGGCCATACACCATCCAGGCATCCGCCGGGAGACCGTCGCGCCCGGCGCGCCCAGTCTCCTGATAGTAGGACTCCAGGCTCCTGGGCAGGTTGAGATGGGCAACGAAACGCACGTCCGGTTTGTCGATGCCCATTCCAAAGGCGATAGTGGCCACGATGATCACCCCGTCCTCCCGCACGAAGCGCTGCTGATGGCGCTGCCGCGCCTCGGAGCCCATTCCGGCGTGATAGGGCAGCGCCAGCAGCCCGTTGCCGGCCAGCCAAGCGGCGATTTCCTCCACCCGCTTGCGGGACAAGCAGTAGACGATACCGGCCTCCCCGTCATGTTCGGTGCGGATGAAGCGCAGCAGGGCCTCCCTGGCGTTGCCGGGGTTCTCCATGATGCGATAGCGGATGTTGGGACGGTCGAAACCGCTCACGAACGACCGCGCACCCTGCAATCCCAGTCGCTCAACGATCTCGCGCCGCGTAGGGACATCGGCGGTCGCGGTAAGCGCGATCCTTGGCACACCGGGAAAACGCTCGTGCAGCACCGACAGCTGGATATATTCGGGGCGGAAGTCGTGGCCCCATTGGGAGACGCAGTGCGCCTCGTCGATGGCGAACAGCGCGATTGGCACCCGTTCCAGCAGGTCGAGGGTCCGGTCCATCAGCAGGCGTTCCGGCGCCACGTAGAGCAAATCCAACCGTCCCCCCAGCAACGCGGCCTCCACCGCACGCGCCTCATCCTGGCTCAGCGAGGAATTCAGGAACGCGGCGCGCACACCGGACTGGCGCAATGCCGTGACCTGATCCTGCATCAGGGCGATCAGGGGTGAGACGACGATCGCGGTGCCGGAACGGGCCAGGGCCGGAATCTGATAGCAAAGGGACTTTCCCCCACCGGTGGGCATCAGCACCAGCGCGTCACCACCGCCGATGACGTGGTCGATAATCTCCCTCTGGTGGAGCCGGAACCCGTCATAGCCGAACACACGGCGCAGGATGTCGCGGGCCCGATGCTCCGGGGTTTCATCAGGCTGGATGGACGGCAAGGACCGGCTCCCGGCTGTGGGGGACTATGGACGGGACCATGCTACCGGGCTTGCGGGGACGTTTGCCAGGACTAGACCCGGATTGCCCACGGGTGTCCGTCGTCCAGGCATTGCGGCGCCGCGGGACCGCGCGCAGAGGGTCCCCGCAGCCGACGCGGACGGCGGCAATCGCGGCCGGAAACCGGCGACAAACACGAGCTAGTGTGGCGTGGCCGGCGTTCGTGCCTGCGGTGGCAGATCGGCCCGTAGGGAGGAACCGGCGCTGGCGGTAACATCCGGCGGTGGCGCGGCGCTGTTGGCATCCACGCCATAGGGCAGGAAACCGTAAGGTTGCGCCGGCACCGCGGCCAGAATCCGATGCAGCGTGGGTGATCCCACAGAAACCGGCGTCGGCAATGAATCCACGCGCCCGGCCAAACGCCGCACCCGGGACCAGTCCACGGACCAATGCTGACCGGTGTGCACCATATAGGCCGTGATGGCATCGATGGTGCGCTGCAGATCCGACCCCCCATGCTGGTAGCTGTGCAGAGGCGGAAAGGTCTCCAGGTACAAGGTGATTCCGCTGCGCTGGCCCACCAGGTCGGGCGCGTCGATGATACGCACCGGCGTACCCACGCGCACCGCGCGAAACAGGGTCACGGCATCCTCCGGAAACAGGTGGAAGCAGCCGTGGCTCGGCCGCATCCCCACCCCCCAGGGCCGGCTGGTCCCATGGATGTAGATCTCCGGGAACCCGGTCTGCAACGCCAGCTCCCCCATCGGGTTCTCGGGCCCGGGGGGCACCACCTTGGGCAGCGGATCACCTTGCCGGGCGTGCTGCAGGCGGATGTCTTCGGGCACCACCCAGCGTGGCATCCGCTGTTTGGCTACGATCCGGGTACGGCCGAGCGGGTCCGGCCAGCCGTGCTGGAAGATACCCACGGGAAAGGTATACACGCGCGCCACGGGGTTGCGCTTCGTAACCGGCGGAAAATAGAACAGCCGGCGTGCGGGCAGGTTGACGATGATCCCCACCCAGGGCTTGGGCGGCAGTACATATTCCGTGGGTACCACCACCCGGGTGCCGGCCCCGGGCAACCAGGGGTTCACATCGGGATTAGCCCCTACGATCTCGTTGTAACCCACGTCGTAGTGGCGCGCGATATCCAAAAGCGTCGTATCGGCGCGTGCCGTGACCACCCTGATGTGCCCCACCACGTTGGCCGCGCCGCTGGGATAGGGAAAGGACGCCGCGCGGCAGCGGGTCGCCGCCCCCCCGAGGGTCAGTGCGATCCCGATCCCGGCCAAGGCACACGCTCGCAGCGCCGCAGGGACCACACCCCGCGTTTTCAGATCCATGGACAACACCTCGGGATTCCCGTCGCCGGCGGGCCGGACCCCCACGGGCCCGGCCGCTGCGGACCGCTAATCGCCACCCTCACCCGGAGGAGCCGCACCGGGGGGCGGTGGTGGGTAATCGCGCGCGCCGGGTGGCGGAGGCGGCGGATAATGGGGACTGCGGCGCGGCGCGCCCCGGAAGCCTCCACGCACCGGAATCTGATTTCCCTTCGCGTACATGCACTGCTCATAGGCAAAGTTGTAGCGCTGCTGTATGCCACCGGCGTCCTGGGATCCGTTGGAGGAACCCACCACCGTACCCAGTGCCGCGCCGCTCGCGGCGCCGATCGCCGCGCCCCGGCCCTCCCCCATGGCGGCGCCCAGGGCGCCGCCCAGCAGGGCACCCGCTCCGGCGCTCTCCAGCGTATTCATCTTGGACGCCTGGCCGGCGGTGACGCCGTTGAGCTGGGCGCGAGCATACTGGCGGCACACGGCGTTGTCCTCCTGGAACTGATCGAAGGACTTGCCATGGCCGGGAAGCACCATGACACTGGGACCCGTGGGGATCGTCGCGCAGCCGCCGAGCGACCCCACCGCCGCTACCAGCACCCACGCCGTCAGTCTGTGATTCATACGGATTTCCTCTCGTCAGTTCCGCGGCGCCCGCGGCACCACCTTCATCCAACCCCCCGGACACGTCTTCACATAGGGGTAATAGCCCTTCGGGCCCTCGCAGTAATACCAGAAATACTGCCGCTCCGGCGCAACATACCGGGTCGGCGGGGGCGGCGTCACGATGATGCGGGTCCGCGGCGGATAATAATAGACCGGTGGGGGAGCCCATACCGGGCCCCAGTCGTCACCCCAGTCGTCACCCCAGTCACCGCCGTCACCGCGCCAGCCACCGCGCCAACCGCCGCCGTCACCACGCCACTCATCCCGATCCACCCGGCGCAACCCGAAGCCGCCATAAACCATGGCCGGCCCCCCCGCCATATGCTGCTCGATACGCACGGTCCCGTCCACCAGGGTCGCCGCCCGCACCGGCCCGGTGCCCAACAGGATCACCAACGCCGCCAACGCCAGCCAGCTAGCCTTCATTTCATGCTCCTTCGCCGATTACGGTCGGCACTTCCCAGTCAGTCGCCGCGCCGCGGGGCGGCCGGATCACTACGGCGCCTGGACCGGCTCTGCCTACTCTGACTCCAATAGCGGCCAACGGCCGGCAAACCCATCACTGTCATGGTGGTTGGATCGCGGTGCCGGGCGGGAAGTTCACCGAGGACGCCAGGCTGAGGACGACCGTGACAAAACGACACCACGTCCTATGGCTATGTATGTAGCCATCCACACTACATATTGCCCTAGGTAGGGACCCGAAGACAACACGGCGGGACGCCGCCGGACCCGTGGCGGGCTAGAGAAAAAGGGCTTCGCCTAATCGGAATTGGACCGTGGCGGCCGGTCCGGCGCCGCTGGTACCCGATCGTTCGGACCGCCTACCGGGTACCCGCATGGTCCACCGGAAGTGGCGACCTCGCCCATACGGGGCAGAACCTGAGCCGCGCCCCGTCCAACGGGGCTCCGACCACGCAGGGTCACGACGATCCGGGGGTAGGCTTAGGGCCGGCGCCACGGCTTACCCAGCCCTCAGGCGTGGGCAGGCGGGCGATGCCAGTGCAGGTACAGGGCCGGGATCAGGTTGGTGCTCAGCAGCGAACTCCACACCACACCGCCCAGGATCACCAGCGCCAAGCCCTGCTCCGGCGCGGCGCCCAGACCCCAACCCAGGGCGGTGGGCAGCATTCCCAGTATCGCGGTGAGGGTGGTCAGCAGAATCGGCCGGAACCGCACCCGCACCGCCTCGCGGATGGCTGCCTCGACGTCCATGCCATCCATCTCGTTGCGCCGCGCGCGGTGCAGCAGCACGATCCCGTGGTTGAGACTGATCCCCACCAGGGTCAGGATGCCCACCAGGCCGATGGCGTTCAATCCGCGGCCACTGACCGCCAGGGTGAGCGCGGCGCCGGTAAACGCCAACGGCATCTGCAGGAGCAGGATTCCCGGCAGGCGCAGCCCGTCGAACTGCAATATCAGGATGCCCACCATCAGCGCGAAGGCCCCCAGCGCCGCGATGCCGAGGCCGGCCGCGGCCTTCTCCAGGCGCGGGAACAGCCCACCGAACGCCACCCGATACCCGGCGGGCAGATGCAGGGACTTGAGGGCCGCGCGCGCCTCCGTGACGGCACTTCCCAAAGACCCGGTGGGCGTGCCCAGAATATCCAGCGCGCGTGCGCCGTTCACGTGGCGGATCTGGTTGGGTCCAGCCACCAGCGTGAGCTGCGCCAACTGTCCCAATGGCGTCCAGCCCTTGTCGGTGTGGATCAACAAGGCCGCGAGGCCCTGCAGCCCCAGGTGCGGTGCATCCGCCAGCCGCTCGTAGAGGTCAAGGTGGTAGTTGCCCTGGGGTATGCGCGCCACCACCTCGCCGCCGAGCGCCGGGCGCAGTTGCGCGTAGAGCGCCGCCGGGGTCACACCGTACAAGGCCAAGGCCGCGGTCCGCGGGCGGATCTGGAGTTGGGTGACGGGATAGGCGTCGTTGTTGAACAGGTCCGCCAACGCCGGGACGCCACGCAGGCGTTGCACCACTTCCTTGGACAGGCGGCGCAGTTCCGGGATGTGGCTCCCGAACAAGCGGATCACGAACGGTTGCGGCAAGCCCGACAGGCTCTCCCCCACTCGTTCGATGGTGGGGGTGTCGACGCTGCGCTGCACCGCCGGGACACGCGACTCGCGCAACAGGCGCGCGGCCAGCGCGTCGAGGCTCTGCACCGCCACCTTGGGCTTGAGCACCACCTGGATCTCACCGGCGAAGTTGTGCTCGGTGTAGCTGGTCGACCCCGCCGAACCGATGCGCGCGAAGACGTGTTCCACATCCGGATCGGCGCGCAGTTGCCGGGTCATCTGGTTCACCGCGGCCTGGGTCTGGGCCAAGGACGAACCGGGCGGCAGGGTGAAGCTCTCCAGCAGCACGCCTTCGTTGGGCAGCGGGAGAAAGTGGATCGGCACCACCGTCAGGGCCACCAGACTGGCTAGAAACAATGCCACCGCGCCCGCCAAGCTGCCGCGCGGATGGCGCAGGGTCCAGTTCAATAACCGTTGATTCCGATCCGCCAGCCATTCCACCCACGCCGCGCCCGCCGCCCGCTGGTGCGGCTGCGAACCCACCAGGCTCAGCAGCAACGGGATCAAGGTCAAGGAGATGAGCAGCGACGCCAACAGCGACAATCCCATGGCCAAAGCGAAGGGGACAAAGAAGATTCCCGCCAGCCCCCCTACGAACAGTAACGGCAGAAACACGGAGACCGTGGTGAGGGTCCCGGTCACGTCCGGCCCCGCGATGTCCCGCAACCCGCGCGCGACGCCGGCAAGCCCCCCGTCGCCCTGCTCCCAGCGGTGATAGATGCTCTCCAATACGATGATGCCGTCGTCGGCCAGCAGGCCTACCCCCACGGTCAAGGCCCCCAGGGTCAGCAGGTTGAGACTCTGGCCCGCGGCATACAGGCCGGCGATCCCCATCAGCAGGGCCATGGGAATGCTCAGCGCGAGCACCCACACCCCGCGATGCGTGCCGAGCAGGAAGAACAGCACCCCCACTGCGAGCAGTCCGCCGATGAGCAGGTTGCGCACCAGATCGTGGTAGATCAGGCCCACCAGATGCCCCTGGCTGTAGACGCGCGTCCAGCTCGCCCCGCCGGGAAGCTGGGTCTGCAGGCGCTGCAGGGTCTGGGCCACCGCGTGGGTCACCGGCACGGTGGAGGCGCCGGGCTGTTTGAACACAATCATCGCGATGGTGGGCCGGCCATCCAGATCCACCGCGTAGCGGATCGGCACCGGCGCACTCACCACCCGCGCCAGCGCCCCAAGGGGAATCGGGCCCGCCGGCCCCGGCACCGGGACCATGCGCAATTCGCTGGCGCGCTCGGGCAAATGGCGCGCCTCCAGCAACACGGTCTGGTGCCCGATGGACAAATAGCCCGCCGGACCCAGCAGCACCTGCTGATTCAGGGCATGGGTCAGGGCCGCGAAACCCACCCCGTAATGGCGCATCGCCAGCGGATCCGGCTGCACCCACAGGGCCTCGTCGCCGCTGCCAAAGACCTCCACCAGGCGCACGCCGGGCAACGCGCGCAAGGCTGGCACGATGCGGGTCTTGATCGCGCGCTGCACGCGCATGGGCGCGACCCCCGCCGGGATCTGCACCGCGTAGTCCGCCACCTCATCGATGGCCGCACCCATGATCTCCGCGTAGGGACGCGCGCCGGTCGGCAAGCGCGAGCGGGCACGATCCACCGCGCTGTAGACCGCCTGCAAGTCCTGCTCGGCGCTGGTGCCGTTGCGGAACCGCACGTCTGTCTGCACCGTGCCCTCCCCCATCACGGTGCGCAGCATCACCAGATTCGGCAGCGCCAGGAGTTCGCTCTCCAGGGGCCGCGCGATGGTGTTCTCCAGCTCCTCAGCGGTGGCCCCGGGGTAGTGGGTGATGACGCTGATCACGGGATAGTGGAAGTTGGGCAGCACCTCCACCGGGATGTGCAGGAATGCGTAGACGCCGTACACCAGCAGCGCACCGTAGACCAGCACCCAGAGGACCGGGCGCTGCAGAATTCCTCGCACGCTGTCGGGTAGCGCCATGATGCCGGGTCAATCCGGGTTCTGGAAGTGGTGGCTGAAGTCGCGATGAAAACGCCCGTAGGCGCCGTTCACCGCTACCGGCGCGCCGACGCGCAGGTCACCGCGTACCGCGGTCCACGCGCCGGATTCGGGCCCCGGCGTGACCTGCACGCGGCGCTCGCCCTGGGCGTCGTGCGCCAGCACCCACCAAGTGCCGGCGCGCATGATCAGGGCGCCGGTGGGCACCAGCAGCCAGCGCTGCGGCGCACCATCCAATACCAGCGTTCCCGCCTGCCCGTTGACCCAGCCGGCCGACTTCCGGTCCGGTTCGCAACCCACGGCGCGCCCCCCGTCCGGACGCACCGGGTCGAGCACGCTGCGCACCGTCACCAGGAACGACGTGCCTCCGTCCGCAGGCGTGAACGTGCCGTGCATCCCCGGAGTGAGCGCCGCGGCATCGGCGCCGTAGAAGACCCCCTTGATCCACAAGCCGCCTTGCGCCTGTAGACGCAGGAGGGGTGCGCCACGCGCCACCTGTTCCCCATCCACCACGAAGGTCTCTATCACCCGCCCCGCCCCGGGTGCCCGAATCACCGCCCCCGACTCCAGGTAAACAAGGCGGGCGCGCGCCGCCTGCAGCTGCTGGCGCGCTTCGTTCACCTTGACCTGCGCCGCCGCCAGTTCGTTGCGGCTGCTCAACGCCGGGTAGGTGCGCCGCACGGAGGCGAGCCGCTTCTGCGCGAGGACGAGTTCCGAATGGACACCCGCCACTGCGGAGCGTGCCGCTGCGAAGCCGGGACCGGTGAGTCGCGCCAGCAACTGACCATTGCGCACCGCGGTGCCGGGCACCAGGTGAAAGCCGCTCAGGGTACCGTCCAGCAATGCGTGGACGGTGAGGCTGCCGATCGGTTGGATCTGTGCGTAGGCCCGATACTGGGTCGTCAGGGTACGCTGCTGGACCGGCACCCAGTCCCCATCGCCGGCCCACGCCGGGGCGGCGGCCAGACACATTGCCAGGATGACCAGAACCCTCACGGTTCCTCCCTTGCGGGCAAACGGCCCGCCACCAAGTTCAGGCGCACCAACGCGAACCGCAGCTGCGCCGCCGCCCCCAAGGCCTGGATCCGGCTATCCAACCAGTCCTGCTGGGCCAGAAACAACGCCAGGCTCCCCATTCGGCCGGCCCGGTAGCCCGCCTCGCTGTCACGCCAGATCTCCTGCTTGGTACGGCTCACCGCCACCGCGGACCGGTAGGCGGCCAGGGCACCCTGCGCATCGTTCCAGGCCGTCGAGACCGCCTCGCGCACCTCCAGGCGGGTCTGTTGGTACCGCAGATGTGCTGCCTGCCGTTCCAGGCGCGCGGCATCCTCCCGGTCGCGCAGGGTCCCGCCGGCAAACAAGGGTGCGGTCAACTCCAGCCCCGCGCTCCAACCCAGCGTGCGCTGCCGGAGGCTCCCCAGCGTGTCCCAGCCGTAGGCCGCCTGTACCCCGATCTGTGGCAACCGCGCGCCACGCGCCTGGCGCACCAACGCCGACTGCTGACGCTCCTGGCTGCGCGCCATGTGCAAGACTGGCTGATCCCGCAACGCGGCGGTCTCCACCTCTCCCGGTGGCGGCAGGGTGAACGTCTCAGCAACCGGGGTCGCGGCGGGCACCGGTGGTAACGGGGCCAGGCCGGTCATCAGGCTCAGGAGCTGGCGGGCGCCGGCGGCACGCGCGCGCGCCTGGGACTGTGCCCCCTCGGCTTGGCTGAGGGCCGCCTCGGCCCGCAACAGATCAATGCGTGCGCGGTTGCCGGCGGACAAGGCCTGCCGGGTGACCGCGACCACCTTGCGGTTGGTGCGCGCCGCGGCGTCCCACACCCGCGCGGCGGCCTGCGCCGCCTGCAGATCGTAATAGGTCTGGGCCACCGCGAGGGCCACCGTCAGGCGGTTGCGCAGGGCACGGTAGCGGGCGAAGGCCGCGCGCGCGCGCGCGGCATCCACGGCCGCCGTGGCGGCCGGATCGTAAAGAATCTGGTGCAGGACCAGCAATGAGGTGAGTTCCCGGGGCCCATTCGCCGCCACGAAGTCGGTCGTGCCGTTATGGTTGCTGCTGTATAGATCGCCGGCCTGCACGCCCAGCTGCGGAAACAACACCCCGCGGTGGGCCCGCATCCGGAACTCGCCCGCCTTGGTCAAGCGCGCGTCGGCCTGCAAGCTGGGTTGGTGGGCCAGCGCGGTGCGCACTGCGTGCGGGAGGGTCAGGGGCGTGGCGGCCCGGGCGATCGGCGCGACCCCCAGGCAGAGCACCATCAGGGACGGGAGCCACCAGCGGTGCCGGGCATGCCACGGCGCGTTGCGCCGGTCGCGGCAACGCGGTCCGCGGCCGCCGGACCCGCGCGTTGCGGACCGGCCCTCGTCATACGCCGCCACCACGCTACCCGGCGGGTAGCACAGAGCCCCAAGGTAGGACGCGACGGTCAAGGCCGATGGTAGAGCCGGGGTAGGCGGCATTCAGATTCCAGTCAAGTTAGGCGTAGGGCACGGGATTATGCGACCCCGTACGGCCGGCCCAAGGACTCGGACCGCGTCCGGCCGAATAGGTTTCCTGGAAACCGGGGCCGCGGGTAGCCCGAGGCGTCGGTATCCGTCATATTTATGGGTCGCCCACCGTCACACTCGCGAGGCGCGGGGGCCGCCGGCGCGGCTCCCAAAGCGCAATGCCACCGGTGATGCCGAGCGTATTGCGCACCAGCCGCACGTCATCGTCGATCTGGATCGTGACGTGTTTCACATTTCCGCCGCCGATGTAGAGCCGGCGGAAGTTGAACAGTTTGCGCAAGCGCCGGATCGCCTTGGCGAGGCGTTTATTCCACTTCGGGTCCCCGATGTCTTTCCGGGCCGCCTTGCCCAACTGTTCCTCGTAGGTCTCGCCCTTGCGGAACCGGTGATGGCCCAATTCCAAGTTCGGTACCAGGCGCCCGTCCATGAACAAGGACGCGCCCAGGCCGGTACCCAGGGTAAGCACCAGCTCCACGCCGCGCCCCTTGATGGCGCCATAACCCTGGACATCGGCATCGTTGGCGGCATGCACCGGTACCCCCAGGGCCCGGCCCAACTCCGCCGCCAGCGCCACCCCTGCCCAGTCCCCATCCAGATTGGGCGCCGTGCGGACCACATCCTCCACCACCACCCCGGGGAAACCTACCGAGACCCGGTCGAACGGACGCAGTGGCGCCACCAGCGCGAGGATCGCTCCGATCACCGCCTCGGGGGTTGCCGGCCGCGGGGTGGGAACCCGTACCCGTTCACCGCACATGGTCCCGCGCCCGTCCAGGATCGCCGCCTTCAACCCCGAACCACCCACGTCTATGGCCAGCGTCCGAAGATTCTCTGCCGCGCGCTTGTTCATTGGACCTCCTGCCGTTGTCACCGGATCCGGCGCCTGCGCTTACGGGCGCGAGATGAACGGGCTGCCCTTGACGTAGAACCGCAAGTGCCGCCGCGCCCAATATCCAGCATAGTCCACCCCGATGCGCGGGCGTTTGACGATGGTCACCGGCTTGGCCCGTGCCGGCGCGGCGATATACAACGCGTCGCTGACCAGATCATGGGCGTTGAGCCGTTTGTCGATGCCCATGGCCTTGCACAGCAGTCCCGGGCCTTGCGTGCGCGCCTCGATATTCCGTACCGGTTCCAGGGCGCGAAGCAATACCGCCGCGGCATGGCCCGTGTGCTCGGTCACCACGTTCATGCAATAGTACATTCCGTAGATCATATAGACGTAGGCGTGCCCCGGCGGGCCGAACATCACCTTGGTGCGCTCCGTGCGCCCCCGCGAGGAGTGGGCGGCACGGTCGTGTGGCCCCAGGTAGGCCTCCACCTCCACGATACGCCCGATGCGCTCCACGCCACCAGCCACGCGGACCAGGTACTTCCCGAGCAGTTCCGTGGCGACCACCCGCGTATCCCGATCGTAGAATGAGCGTTTCAGCATGCGCATGCGCAGATCCAATAAAGTGCATCCGATGCGCAAGCCCGCCGTGCGCGCATCGCCGCTACCGAGCATCCACTCCGGAACCCAACCACCAGGGTCGAATTTGGAGAATCATCCACGGCGCGCTACCCCCACTTCGGCGCCAGAACGGTGTATCGATCCGGCGCGGCCCGAGCCCCTGGGGACCTACGCCATCCATGCCATGGCCGCCAGACCGGCGCCCAAAACAGCCGCAGCACCTGCCACCGCGAACAGCCAGCGCTTGCGGGTCAGCACGGTAATGGACGCCAGGGAGATCGCGATCTGAATCAGGCCGATCGACTGCTCGGACAGGTGCAGCGGGCGCATCAGATGCTGGCTGCGCGCATCGGTCATGATCGACTTCGCCTCCAGCGCCTCGGCCTGCTGCCGGATCGCCTGCTTCTGTCCCTCGTACTTGGCGGCAAGACTGAGGTAATGCGCCTTCCGGTCCGCCGTCGACATGTCCGCCGCCAGCTCCATCAGGTGCGCCTTCGTGCTCTTGGCCTGATAGAAATTCCATTGATCCGACGCCTTGGTCGCCTCCAGTACCGCCTCGTTTTTCAGGAGCATCGTCTCATTCTGGGTCGCACTGACGTGGTAGCTTACAATCGCTCCGATGGTGGCGAGGATAGCGGTGAAGATCGCCACGTACTGCGCCAACCCGGGGCCCTCATGTTGGGCCAAATGTTCGACCGCGTGCTCGTGGGCCCCATGGACATGAAAACCCTCGCTGGACATACACTCTCCTGTTTGCAGCTCACACTGGGAACGAAAATTGATCCGCCGATCGCCGAACCGAATAAAGTTTGCCACTGCCTCCACCGCTGGGATTGGCCAAGCGTGGCCGGCCAACCATCCGCACCGGGGTGGCCATGTCCCGCGCAAATGTACCGAAACTACCGCGGCGAGGCGGGATCAGGCTTGCGCAGAACCCAGATATACCCTGGCGCTGCCCAGAGAAAATACTTCGCGACGAACGCCGCCAGCCGCGCCTTGGCGCTGCCCGGCCGTATCATGTAGTCGGTCGCAAAACGCTCCGGACGCTCAATGACCGCGCGGGTGTAATCCAACAGGGAATATCTTCGAATCAGACGCTTGAGGCCCCAGTAGCTCAGGTGTTTCTCGTAGTAGAAATCGCCCTTGCGGGCCAGCCTCATATAGAGGTGCGCGAGCGGACGGGGAATCACCGAGAGCAAGGGAAGATCGTAATGGGGTTCGTTCCATCTGAGCCGGTTGCTGGCGGCGAAATAGCAAACCCCGCCGGGTTTCAGTACCCGGTATATCTCCTCCATCATCTTCCCTGCATCTGGAACGTGCTCGTAGACCTGGGATGAAATCACCACATCGAAGGTTCCCTCCGCGAAACGGAGGTTCATCGCGTCTCCGGCCTCGAAGGTAAGATTCGGATTGGAGAAACTGCGCTGCGCGTGCTCGATGGCATCCGCGTCGATATCGATCCCCACCACCGATTTGAAGTGCCGGGATAAATAATCATCGATGATGCCCGCCGAGCCGCCCACATTGAGCACCGAGCGCTGGTTAACGGGACCGTCGAAATAATCCTCCAGCACTGCCACCATGGTCCGCGCCTTGTGCTGGCGGCCGTCCACATCGAACATGGCAGCGCTCTTACTGGAAAATCCGGTCTGATATCCCCGTTCCAAGCAGTGCCCTCCCAGATCGTCCACGCGACCGGCTGCCGCATATCGAGGGGCTCCCGCCGAGTCGCGGGCACGCTAAACGCCGGTCGTATGGGGCGGCCCTTATCATATCCGAATTCATCGTCTTAGGTCGCCGCCGGGCGCGCCGGCAGGGGCCGCTACATCCCCGCAACCCATGGGCCGCGCCGATAGGGCCGGCGTCGCAGCCACATCCGTTGTCCTCGGGACGGGCGAGGCCTATGCTTGGGGAGCGGCCCCACCGGTCCACTTAAGAAGACCGCCATTTCTCTGCTGGCCGCGGGAGGAACCGTATGGGGAAGAGCGACGCAGCGGTCGTGGGCAATGGCAGGGTACCTTGGGTGCCCACGGCCGAACGCGCCACCGTCTTGGCCGTCGCACTCACCATCGCGGGCTTTACGTGGCTGTACCTGATTCACCTGACCGGCGCAATGCCGGCCATGGGCGATTTGGCGCGACACGCGTCCCACCCGGCCGGTGCCATGGCCCACTGGGACATCCAACACGCATTGCTTGTGTTCATCATGTGGGCAGCGATGATGGTCGCGATGATGCTGCCTGGGGCCATACCGATGCTGCTGCTGTTCCTCGCGGTCAGCCGCCGGCAGCGCGGCCGGCCGGGCCACTACCTCCGGGTGTTGCTGTTCGCATCCGGCTACATCCTGGTCTGGAGCGGATTCTCGCTGGTCGCAACCTTATTGGAGTGGCGCCTGGAATCCACCCGGTTGCTTGCACCGATGGGCGCCATCCCGCAAGCCGCCCTGGGCGGATTGGTGCTCGCGGCCGCCGGCGCCTACCAGTGGACACCACTCAAGACACGGTGCCTGCACGCATGCCAAACGCCGTTGACCTTCGTGCTGACCCGCTGGCGCCCCGGACCGCGCGGGGCGTGGCGCATGGGTCTGACGCATGGGGCCTACTGCGTCGGCTGCTGCTGGGCGCTGATGGGACTGCTGTTCGTGGGGGGAGTGATGAACCTGTTATGGGCCGCACTCCTATCCATTTTCGTGCTGGCCGAGAAGCTCGTTCCGGGCCGCTGGACGGCACGGATTTCCGGTGCATTGCTGATCGGGTGGGGTGGCTGGGTGCTTCTGGCTCCGGTATCGATGGATGCGTGAACGGATCCGGGATGAGCACCTGACCGCACGATGCACTTCATAGGGAACGCATAAGGGGAATGACCATGAAATACGTGGATTGGAGCATCGAAGGACCGGAGATCTCGACCTGCAACTGCGACTGGGGTTGTCCCTGTCAGTTCAACGCACTGCCTACCCATGGGGATTGCCGCGCGGCGGTGGCGATGCAGATCGAAAAAGGCCACTTCGGCGACGTGCGCCTGGACGGGCTGCGCTGGGTCAGCCTGCTGGCCTGGCCCGGACCCATACACGAGGGTCGCGGGGAGTGCCTCCCCATCGTGGACGAGCGCGCCGACTCACGTCAGCGCGAGGCGTTACTCACTATCCTTTCGGGCAAGGAAACCGAACCCGGCGCAACGATGTTCAATGTATTCGCGTCCATGATCGACACCATCCACGATCCACGCTTCGCGCCGATCGAGTTTGAATGCGATCTGGCCAACTGCACCGGACGCTTTGCGGTAGCGGGCATCGTCAAAGCCAGCGGTGAGCCGATCCGCAATCCGGTGTCAGGGATCGCCCATCCTGCCCGCGTAACGCTGCCGGAAGGCTTCGAGTACCGCGAGGCGATGTTCGGTTCCAGCACCACTCAGGCCGGGCCCCCGATTCCGCTGGACTGGAAGAATGCACATGGCCATTTCACGATGCTGCACTTGACCCCCTACGGACCCGTGGCCTGAGTGCCGGGGACGCGCGGGGCGGGCACGGCGGCATGGCCCTGTAGCCCTCGAGCCGCTTCACTCAGCGGCCGGCGGCGGCGGGCGTCCGCTCCATACGACCCGCACCGTAAGGCCGCCGGCGGGCGCATCCTCCAGCCGCACCTCGGCGCCGTGCCGCCCGGCCACTGCGCGTACGATCGCGAGCCCCAGCCCGGCGCCCGGACCCGCAGCGTCGCGACTCCGGTAGAAACGTTCAAACACCCGGGCGCGATCCGCGGTGGGGATGCCCGGCCCCGTGTCCGAGACCGTTAGCCAGGGACCTTCCGGGCCGGCACCACTGGCAAGATCCACCTGGCCCCCGGGCGGGGTGTAGCGCACCGCGTTCTCGATCAGATTGGAGAGCAGGGTATCCAGGGCCGGCGCGTCACCGGAGACGCGCACTCCGGGCTGCTCCGCGGCTACTCCGAGATCCACGCCCTTGGACTCCGCCAGTGCCAAGTGACGGGCTGCAACGCTGCGGACCAGCGCGGCCAGCGCCACCGGCTGAAACGGGTGTCCGGTCTCCCCCGGTTCGCTGCGCGCCAAGGTCAGGAGTTGCTCAACCACGCGCTTGGCGCGGCGCAATCCGGCATCCAGATCAGCAAGCGCTGCGGCGCGTTCGCGCGCGCCCGGCGCGCGCCCGGCAAGTTGTGCCTGCAAGGTAATCGCCGCAAGCGGCGTGCGCAGTTCGTGGGCGGCGTCCGCAACAAACGCGCGCTGCGCGCCGAGCGCTGCGCCCAGCCGCGCAAGCAGACCGTTCAGCGCGCGCACCAGCGGCAGGGCCTCGAGGGGCACGCCGTCCTCGCCTAGCGGATGCAGATCCCCGGCGTCGCGCCTGCCTACCGAATCGGCCAGCCCGGCGAGCGGCGCAAGGCCGCGCCCGACCAGCCCCCACACCAGCAGCCCCATCACCGGCAACAATACGAAGAACGGCGACACCACGCGCAACGCCGCGTGTGCCGCGGTCTCCTCGCGCTCATCCAGCGACTGCGCCACCTCGATGACGTGCCCGCGGTTCGTGGTCGCATAGACCCGCCATGTCGCCGCTCCGGAACGTATGCTGGAATATCCCATGCGCGGCGGCGGTGCAAGCGCGCTCGCGGGCGCAGAAGAATAGAGGCGCCGCCCGTCCACCGTGAACACCTGCACCACGATATCGGTGTCCTCGCGCTCGTCGTCCGTATCGATGTTTGGAGCGCCCCGGAAGTCGCCGTCGCGCAAGGAGATCGCGAGTTGGCGCAGTTGGGAATCGAAACGCTCATCGGCTTCGCTGCGCGCCACCCGGTAGGTGGCATAGGCGCCGGCGAGCAACGCCAGCGTCAAAGCCGCGAGCAAGGCGAACAGCAGGCGGCTGCGAATCGACCTCACGGGTGATCCGGAACCAGCCAACCCACCCCGCGCAGGTTACGGATCCACTCCGCGCCGAGTTTGCGGCGCAGGGCGTGTATGTGGACCTCGACGGCGTTGCTCTCCACTTCCTGCCCCCATCCGTAGAGGCGGTCCTCGAGCTCGGCGCGCGACAGCGGCCGTCCCGGGCGTTCCATGAGGATCCGCAACAGCGCGAACTCACGGGCCGAGAGCGCCACCAGATCTTTCCGCAACCACACCTCGTGCGCCGCCGGGTCGAGGCGCAGGTCTCCAATTTCCAGTTGCGGGCTCGCCCGCCCGTCCTTGCGCCGCAGCAGCGCCCGCACCCGGGCGCTGAGTTCATCCAGGTCAAAGGGTTTGACCAGATAGTCGTCGGCGCCTGCATCCAGCCCGCGCACCCGGTCGGCGACCGCGTCGCGCGCGGTGATCACCAGGACCGGTGCCCGATCCTGGCGCTTGCGCAACTCGGCCAGCAGTTCGAGCCCGTCCTTGCGCGGCAACCCTAGATCCAGCACCACCAGATCATAGCCGACATCCTGCAGCGCCCGCCCGGCGGCCAGCCCGTCCCGGACCCAATCGGCCGCATAGCCCTCGCCCTGCAGGCCGAGCTGCACGGCCGCGCCGATCATCGCGTCGTCCTCGACGACCAATACCCGCACCGGGTGTCCCCCAACCTTGCCGAAACTTAAGAGCCGCCGGCTTCCACGCGCGCCGGCAGCGAAGCTGAGCCACCGCGTCCTCCGGCCGTGCCGCCACCCAATGCCGCCGGATAAGCGGCCACGACCAGCGGTCGCGGCCGCGCGGATCAATCCGGGTTCGGACCCTCCGCGCTGTTCTCCAACACCCGGCCGGTGCGCGCATCGACCCCGACCTCATGGGTCACCCCATTGTGCTGGATATCAAAAGAATAGCGCAGACCGCTGCCGCCCTTCTCACTCTCCAGCTCGGCATCGGTGACCTTGCCAGGATAGGCCTTGAGCGCGATGTCGCGGGCCTGTTCCTTCGTGATCTGCGCGCCCTCGTGCGAATGCTCCCCGGCCGAGGCTAGCGCCCACGCGCTTCCAAACGCCAGTGCCGTGCCCATCAAACCGGCCACCACCAGGCGCTTGCCGTTTCCACGTCGAGTCGTATCAGTCATTTTCTATCCCTCCGGATCTGTTGTTCCCAAGTCCGGCCGGATACCCATCCGACCGTCGAGACACAGGATAAGGGGCGGGAATTAAGCCAGCCTTAACGGCCTACCAGCCACACCTCGACCCGGGCCAGCGGCCCGCAGGGCCCCGTACGGAGCCCTATTGCCTAATCGAGACGTGTCTTCACGAGCCGGGTACCCGGGACCACAGAAAGCGAATGACTCTTCCCCCGTCGCTGGCAGGAAGCTTCAGAATCTTTGCGAACAGGCGCGCATCCATTGAACAGGCCTTCACGTCGTCGATTGCCGCCGCACCCGGATATAGGAGAGCCCGCGGGTCGGCCCCCGTTTCTTGCCGCAACTGCCCATAGATTGGCCCCAATGCGGGCATCACCTCGGATTCGCCGGGTATGGGTTGCGGGTGTTCCGCTGCAGTCGCGATGATCTCGGTCAGCGCCATCAGAGCCCGCTCCCGAAGTCTCCTGGGGAAAAGCTCCTGGCCATTGAGCGGTCTGGACAGATCCGGATCGAGAACCCGGTAACAATCCGCGCCCCCGGAGGCGCTGAGCGCGTGCATTTCGGCCAGCACGACCTTGAGGTAGGCAACCGCTGCTGCGTTGGACGCATTCGGTAGCCGCTGTTGGGCAAGCCCGGCTAGGTGGTTACTCACCAACTCCAGGATCGCCTGATCGTCCACCGACCGGTCGAGGGCGCCTCTGACAAAGGTCAGCACGCTCGCGTAAGTCTGTGGGTCAGACCGCCTCAGCACCGCGAGTTGCGGCAGCGATTCGGCCTCGCGGACGTTGGCCCAGACATTCAGCTTGGGGAATACATATTCCCTGGACAAGCCCTGCAAACCCACAAACGAAATCAGCAACACCAGCGCATATGCGCCGCGCTTCTGCTTGCGGTCGCGGACCAGCACCGCTGCGATCGCGAACGCGAGAACTCCGGAAAAAACCGCAAGCGCTGTGCTGATCCAGTTCATCGTCGTACGCGTACCCCCGGCGCCGCCCGAGGTGCCAGCGCCCCGGAGAGGTGATCAACTTCGCTCGTTATTCTACGGTAACACGGGTCCCACAGGAAAATGGTCCGCACCTGGCCCAGCATAGCCCAACAGCACGCGTCCAACGGAAAACCCCACGGCGGACGCCCTACTGCTTCAGGCGATAGCCGGTCTTAAACATCCACCATACCGTCACCAGACACAGCACGAGAAACGCCATTACCACGGACAGGCTCAGGGCGACACTTACATCGGATACCTCGAAGAAGCTCCAACGAAACCCACTGATAAGATATACCACCGGATTAAACAACGTGACGGTCCGCCACGCGGGCGGAAGCATGCTGACCGAGTAAAAACTGCCCCCGAGAAACACCAACGGGGTAATTACCAGCAGTGGAATCAGCTGCAGCTTTTCAAAGTCGCTCGCCCAGAGCCCTATGATAAAACCGAACAGGCTGAATGAGACGCAGGTCAATATCAGAAACGCCGCCATCCAGACTGGGTGTGCGATCCGCAAAGGCACGAAAAAACTCGCGGTTACGAGAATAATCAAGCCTATGATGAGCGACTTGGTGGCTGCAGCCCCCACATAGCCGAGCAGTATTTCAAAGAATGAAACCGGCGCCGACATGACCTCGTAAATGGCACCGGTAAATTTCGGGAAAAAAATACCGAACGATGCGTTTGCAATACTTTGGGTCAGCAGCGCGAGCATCATCAGGCCCGGAACGATGAACAAACCGAACGGCACGCCCTCTACCTGTTCGATGCGCGACCCGATCGCTGAACCGAACACCACGAAGTAGAGCGACGTCGACAAAACCGGGGACGCAAAGCTCTGCAGGAGGGTTTCCCACGCGCGCAACATTTCGTGTTTGTAGATGACTCTAACGGCATAGGTGTTCATGGCTTGCCTTTTACCAAGCTGACGAATATCTCTTCCAGGGAACTCTGGGTGGTTCGCAGGTCCTTGAGCGGCAAACGAGCCGCGTTCATCGCCTGTAGCAATCCGCTGATACCGGTATGTTCCTTATGCGGGTCATAGGTGTAGACCAACTGACTTCCGTCGGCTGACAGTTCCAACGGCCAACCTGACAAGGTGCTTGGGACAGCGCTTAGCGGCTCATCGAGTTCGATTATCATCTGGCGTTTTCCGAGCTTGTGCATCAATGCCAGCTTGCCATCCACCAGCAACAGCTCGCCGTGGTTGATCACCCCTACGCGATCGGCAATCGCCTCGGCCTCTTCAATATAATGCGTGGTCAGGATGATAGTGACGCCGGCAGTGCGTAGCCGGCGCACCAACGCCCACATGTCCTTGCGCAGCTCCACATCCACGCCAGCCGTGGGCTCATCCAAAAACAGCACGGTGGGTTCGTGCGACAACGCCTTACCAATCAAAACCCGACGCTTCATGCCGCCCGACAACGTCATGAGTGCGCTGTCTTTTTTATCCCACAACGAAAGCTCTTTCAGCAGACGCTCGATGTACGCGTGGTCCGGCTTCTTACCGAACAAGCCGCGACTGAAACACAAGGTGTTCCAGACCGAATCGAAGGCGCCCAGCGTCAGTTCCTGGGGCACCAAGCCGATCATGCTACGTGTTATTCGATAACCTGTGACAATGTCATGCCCACCCACCGTTACTGTGCCGCCGCTTGCGCTTACAATTCCGCAGATAATTGAGATCAAGGTGGTCTTGCCGGCGCCATTCGGACCTAGCAGGGCCAAAATCTCACCGCGCTCGATTTCCAGGCTGACATTCTTCAGCGCCTGATAACCATTGGCGTAGGTCTTGGACAGGTTGACGACGGACACGATCGCTTCCGTGGACTTCGCCATCAGCACCACATCCTACGCACAGCGACAGAGAACACGCCACCTTGATTCATCACGCCCCTTTATCGAGAGCCGGACCTGCCTGTTTGAACAGTACCGCCCGACGCGATAAACGGAATCTCTTCCTACTATCGTCAGGCTGCGTTAGTCTAGCGCAACGCATTGAAGTAAAACCGATTGGGCGCCATCGGGTCAAGGCTCGGGTGAAGCCGGCGTTGGTTGTGCGAGCCATGTGCTTGTCGCCCCGACCTTGCAGAGGAATCATGGGTATGAAGTTCCTGAAAGCGTGGTCGTTTAGCTACGCTGGCGCCTTGTTCGCCAAGCATAGGCCGGACCTCGCATGTTTCCCGGAAACCGCTGGGGACTTAAAAGCATAGGGGGTGTGATCATGGGGATCTATACGCTGGCGAACAGCCTGACATTTTAGCCATGTCGCGCTACGCGTCGGATCGCGTTGATCGCCATGGCACCAATCTCGCGACGATGGATCTATTATTAGAACCTATCTCAAAATCGCAGATCGGGCGTTCAGGCAAGGCGCGGGCCCTGCGAGGAACGCAGTTTACACCCAGTAATGAGCACCGCAGCAGGGTCCGCAACGCCGTAGGGCGACCAAGATGCATTTGAGATAGGTTCTAGTGTAGCCACCACTCACGGAGTGCTGGCTATCTCACAACCCGCAGCCTACAGGAGGCACGCTCATGCCCTCGGAAGAAACCCCAGATTTGGTAATCATTCTCATCACAGGACCGGAAAACCCCATGCGGCTTCCTTCTGCGTTCTTCCTCGCCGCCGCAGCCGCGGCCGGGGAACAGAACGTGATCCTCTATTTTACCGGCCCCGCGACTAAACTGCTCAAGTCCGGCGTAGCCGAGCGTATCTTCCCGCTCGAAGGCGGCAAGAGCGTTGCGGACTTCATGAAGCTCGCCGTCGACAACGGCGTGCAACTCATTGGCTGCGCTCAGTCCCTCGATCTCAACGGGATGACACCGGAGGATCTCGCCCAGCCCATGCCGTTGCTCACGCCCACCCAGGCACTACCGAGCCTGGGCGCGGCGGGACGGGTGCTCACTTGGTAGCGCAGCAGTGGAACAATGAGGCTCGGGACCATAAGTTATAGTGCCACCCTCATTACAACGCAGGGGCTGGGACTATCGTTGGTACGCCATATCCCCATGCGCCCCGGCCTGGATATGCCCGCTGGTGCCCCAAGCACCTGCATAAACCTACCGGTCAACGTGGCCGAGTAGCCGCGCGCCGACTGTTCCCGCCCCGTAAGGCGATGGGCACCGCGGAGGGTACCGGCGGACCAGGGCAAGTAGGCGCCGTCGTGGTACAGCGTAACGGTCGGCTCCCGCGTGTTGCACGGAATATTTATCCGGCTGCGGCGTCTTTCCGCAAGACGCCAGCGCGCGGAACACACACTGACGTTGAACAACTCTCGCTGTGCGTACCGCGCACGAAAGATCCGTGCCTGTCAGGAGAGGCCATTGAAGAATAGCGCAAAGGTACGCATCGCGATACTCGCGGCTTCGGCAATATCGCTGGCCCCGGGTACCACTCGGGCAGATAAGCCGCTCACGGTCACGGTTGCGCGCCTTACGCTAGGCACAGCCCTGAAGATGGCGCGCGGCGCGATCTCCGCATGCCGGCATAAAGGCTTCCAAGTAACAGCAACGGTAGTTGATCGCAACGGCATAACCCAAGTTGTCCTGCGGGATACAATTGCGGCGCCGTTGTCGTTGGCAATCAGTTACGACAAGGCCTATACCAGTGCGATGTTTAACGCCAAAGGCACGGTAATGCAGAAGGAGACCCGTCACGCACCCTTGAGCTACGCAGGCGCGCACCTGCTGTTCGTGGGAGGGTCTATACCCATAGAAGCCGGTGGCGTTTTCTACGGGGCGATAGGCGTCAGCGGCACCCCGAGCGCGCAAACCGACGAAGACTGTGCGGCTGCCGGGCTTAAGACCGTGCATCAGGCGCTTGAGATGCAGTAAGCCCGTTTTCTGGGTAGATCTTTGATAAAGCCGAGCCGAGTGATACCCAACAGTAATATCACCAATAATATCACCCATGGAGGACAACAAATGAAAGCGATCCGCATCGCGTTACCTGCAATTATATCCTTGGTAGCATTGACGTGGCTGCAAACAGCCCGGGCCGAAGATTGGTCGCTATTCAAGAACTACGATTTCAACAAGGCCCAGGTCGTCAAGGAGATCCCATTCGCCAAGCAGCATCTGGTAATTCAAGTAAGCCAGGGCGACCCCGGACGCTGGGGCCTGGTATTGAACAACGTTCATAACGTGATCAAATATTTTGGACAAGACAAGATTCAGGTAGTCGTTGTAGCCTACGGACCGGGGCTCAAGATGCTGTTCAAGAACAGCCCGGACGCGCAGCGGGTTGCTGGCCTTTCAGCAGCCGGGGTCGAGTTCGACGCATGTCACGCCACAATGCTGAGCATCGAGAAGAAAACCGGCCACCTTCCGCCGCTATTGCCTTCCGCGGTCGTAGTCCCGGGCGGCCTCGTGCGCATCATGCAACTTCAGGATCACGGCTACAATTATCTGAAGCCCTGAGTATCGCGAAAACTTCGTAATGTCACTGGGGAAAACAACGGGCCGGAGTACTTGGATGCATGATCGTTCAATTACTCTGGCCCATTGATCCTCATGCCCTTCCGACACCGGCAGCTCAAACCGGTGTTGCGGGCACGGACCTGCCGCGTGCCGCACTAAGCCCACTGGTGGACGGTCCCCACCTTCTGGTTTCCCAACGCCGAAGGTTACCCGCGCCGGAGCGCCGCAGGCGCGTAGGGTACAGAACGGCGTCCCAGTTCTGCGTGGGGTTCGGCGCCTTGTTAGATTTCATGGCGCGCTGCCACAGGAAACATGATTGGCGAAGCCATCTCTTGCCTCCTTCGTAATTTCTGAAAAATCACTTGCAGCGACGCGCTTTACTTCAATTTTCATTGTTTCCGCGGCTGTGGAAATTTGAGCCGCTTGTTCTTCAGTAGCAATAAAAAGAGACACCGGCCGGCCACCCGCCTGATTGGCTGAAGAATTTAGGAGTTTCCGTGCTTGGAGTTCTGAGATTTCTTTGTGCGCAATCGGGACCAATTCCATGCCGAAGATCATCCCCGAAGTCACCTCCATGATTGCCATAGCATTGAAATCTCCGTCTGCTTCTGTACGAATAGGTGCACCGTTTAAGCGGAATAGAATCCACGCTTCGTTCTGGTCGAATGAAGACGGGTCAATAGGCATGGGATTTTCTCTCCTAAAACTTAACGCGAAGTTAAGGGGCGGCGCGCTTTTGCGCACTCCCGCTTGAGCGCAGGGTTATGTTTCATGGACTCAACCCTCAGGAAAGAACACGAAGATTACGCAGCCTTGCTTTGACTGAGGAACGTGCGCTGAACCAGCGGGATTGTGAATGAAAGTACCAGCCGGATAATCGTCGACACCATCGTTAAACACACCAGATACCACGAAGACTTCTTCAGGGCCGGGAGAGTGCGTATCGAGGATCGTGAATTTTGCGCCAGGGTCGATTTCGAGAATTTTGGCCTTCGAGCCGTTCGTACCCTGCCAGAGGATACGCATACGAATCCCTGGAAATATTTCCTTCGCGGGAACGTCGCGCCAATTCGCCGAAACTACACCTTCAAGGTTAATCACCATCGCTCTCCTTTGACTGATGCAACATAACGTTACGGTAAGGGGCGCGCCGCTAACGAAGGCCAAACGAATCCGCCGAACCTTGATAAAAAAACCCGGGCTTCAAAACCGCCAAATGGCGGCGCGTCCCTTTGCCCGATTCGTTATGCGTTTGGTTTAGGAATAACACAGCCGCACTTTCCCTTGTTTTCCGAATAGTGCCCACAAAGACCATACCTCGTAAAGTGATTTAGCCACGCACACAAGTCATTTGATCTTTACGATTCGAAGGAACCCAGAAGGACCCCATTCTTTACCGACCGACTATTGAGGCAGTTAATGCTATGCAGTAAGCTTTTATTTACTCGGGCCGAAATATCGGGTGGGTCACAGTGTCCCGGAAAATCGGTCCCGAAAACGACGCGGGAGATGGGTGGGCAGTCATGAGCAAGCGATTCCTGAGGTGGGCTGAGACCTGGATCGAGGAAAACATTCCTCCCGGCGCCAATCCCGACATCGAGAGCCACGAAGCGCGGGCAGGGCGGCT
>NCBI01000011.1 GCA_002255365.1 Chromatiales bacterium 21-64-14 | reverse complement strand
CGCGGACGCAAGCGCGGGAACGAAACTCAAGTCGATCGGCGCGGGGGTGGGTGGGGTGGGCGGCGCAACGTCCCGCCGCCCACCCGGCTCGGTTAGGATTTAGGGCTGTACGCCACGCACCAGCCGTGGGGGCTGATGGATCCCGCCACCACCTTACAGGTGCCGTTGGCGGCGGCGCTCTTGCCGGGGATGAACTGGATGCAGGTACTGCATTCGTGCCCGGCATTGGGGTGATTGCGGTATTGCATGGCGGACTTGGGAACCTTGTCTCCCGCCTCGGCGGGGCGTGTGGTCAGTAGGGGTGCCGCGACCACGGCGCTGGCCAGAAATGCGGCGCTTTTGAGTAACGAACGACGTGTCAACTTCTTGCGGTGGAAATCATCCATCGGCGGGTCTCCATAAGAGGTTGGTTTAGGGGGGGGCGTCTCACCGCGTGTCCGAACCGCGGGACATCCACGGATCGGGAAAACAACGGGTTTCCCAGTGTCAGGGGCGATTCCGTTGCGCCCAAGGTCGTTTCATGCGATCTCCCCCCATGGGTGGACCAGAAACGCGATGAAAAGTTCGCGACCCTGCGGTGGGGCATCGGCGGGCCTGCGGTGGGGGCCATCAGTCTTCGGATTCCGCCAGCCGCTCTGCGGGGCTGCGGCGCTTCATCTGCGCGAGGAGTACCACGGACCGGCCTTGCAGGGGATAGCCTTCACCGGAGTGGAAGGAGCGCCCATCCGCCCGTTCCCCGTCCGCAAACGCGGTGTCCACCAGCACTTGCCAGCGGGCAACGGGGGTCGTCCGGGGGACGGTGAACGCCATCGCGTCCGGACCTGAATTCAGCGCCAACAGGAGGTTGTCGTCCCGCACCGGGCGTCCACGCGGGTCCTGCTCGTCCATGGCGTCCCCGGCGAACAACAGTCCCAGGCAGCGTAGTGACGGCTGTGCCCAATCGACATCCTTCATTTCATGGCCGGCGGGCGTGAACCAGGTCAAGTCCTTGACGTTGCGCCCGTTCACCGCACGCCCCTCGAAGAAATTCCGGCGCCGGAAGATCGGATGCCGTTTGCGCAGGTTTACCAGATGGCGGACGAACCCCGTCAACTCCGGATCGTTTCGTCCGACCCCCCAGTCGACCCAACTGGTCTCGTTGTCTTGGCAGTAGGCATTATTGTTGCCGTGCTGGGTGCGGCCCATCTCGTCACCCGCCAGGAGCATCGGTACCCCCTGGGACAGCAGCAGCGTGGCCAGGAAGTTGCGCTTTTGGCGGGCCCGGAACCCTTCGATGTGACGGTTCGTGGTGGGTCCCTCTGCCCCGCAGTTCCAACTGCGGTTGTGGTTTTCTCCGTCGCGGTTCTCTTCCAGGTTCTGTTCGTTGTGCTTCTCGTTGTAGCTCACGAGGTCATGCAGAGTGAAGCCGTCGTGGCAAGTGGCAAAGTTGATGCTGGCATAGGGCCTGCGGCCGCCGTGCTCATACAGGTCGCTGGACCCGGTCAGGCGGGAGGCGAATTCGCCGATGGTCCCATCGTCGCCCTTCCAATAGGAACGGACCGCGTCACGGTAGCGTCCGTTCCACTCGGTCCAGCCGACCGGGAAGTTGCCGACCTGATAGCCGCCTTCGCCCAGGTCCCAGGGCTCGGCGATGAGCTTGACCTGGGATAGCACCGGATCCTGATGGATGATGTCGAAGAACGCGCCGAGCCGGTCCACCTCGTGCAGTTCGCGCGCCAGGGCAGAGGCAAGATCGAAACGGAAGCCGTCCACGTGCATCTCAAGGACCCAGTAGCGCAGGCTGTCCATGATCAGCTGCAGGACCCGGGGGTGCATCATGTTCAAGGTATTGCCGCACCCGGTGTAGTCCATGTAGTAGCGCCGGTCGTCGGGGACCAGACGGTAATAGGACGCGTTATCGATGCCCCGGAACGACAAGGTGGGGCCCAGGTGATTGCCCTCCGCGGTATGGTTGTAGACCACGTCCAGGATGACCTCGATGCCCGCCGAGTGCAGCGTCTTGACCATGGTCTTGAACTCGCTCACGTTGCCGCTGGCTGAATAGCGGGCATCGGGTGCGAAGTAGCCGATCGAGTTATAGCCCCAATAGTTGCGTAGGCCCTTCTGCGCGAGGTGGCGGTCGTCGATGAACGCGTGCACCGGCATCAGCTCCACCGCGGTGATCCCCAGGCCTCGGAGATGGTCGATGGCGGGCGCGGTGGCGAGCCCCGCGTAGCTTCCCCGCAGCCAGGGGGCGATGTCCGGATGCTCCACGGTGAAACCCTTGACGTGCAGTTCGTAGATGATGGTGTCGTGCCACGGGGTTCGGGGCGGGCGGTCGTCGCCCCAAGTGAAGGCCGGGTCGATCACCCGGCACTTGGGCATGCCGGGGGCGCTGTTGCGCCGGTCCATCGTCGTCCCCGGCTGCGGGCTGCCCACGCGATAACCGAACAGCGCATCGCTCCAATGGATGGAACCGACGATATCCCGGGCGTAGGGGTCCAGTAGGAGTTTGTTCGGGTTGAAGTGATGGCCATCCGCCGGCGCGTACGGCCCACTGACCCGGTAGCCGTAGAGCAGCCCCGGACGCGCTTCGGGCAGGTAGCAGTGCCAGACCTGATTGGTCTGGCAGCGCATCGGGATGCGCGCGATCTCGCGGCGTCCGCGCTGGTCGAACAGGCACAAGTCCACCTGGTTCGCGTTTTCGGAGAACAGCGCGAAGTTGACGCCTTCGCCGTCCCAGGTGGCGCCCAACGGATAGGGTTGCCCGGGCCAAGCCGTGACTGCGTGATTGCCCATCTGCGCGATTTCCGTAACCCTGATGGTTCGCTAGTATACCGTACCCATCGGGTGGCCCCTGGTGGCAGCCGCGGCTTGCCGGGAGCCGCAGCGCCCTGGCGCGCAGTGAGTCCCGGTGGATTTGTGCCGAGGTCCGCGCCCCATTGCGGGCCCAGTTCCGGTATGACCTGGAAATTCATGCCGTACATGTTCGCGATGCGGGCCGGTGGACCCTTGCGGGTGGGTGCGGGCGCCGGTACCCTGCGCTGCATGGATTGGTCCGCAGCGGGTATCAGCCGGACGTTGCTGGGGTACCGCGCTGCTCAGGGCCGATCTGACGCCGGGCTGGTCGTCGGCCATCAGGAGCAGACACGGTGCGTCCTCGAGGGAATCGAACATGCGCTGGCAGGAGACCACACGATGAATAGTGATTCGGGGTCGCCCAGGGATCAGTTCCTGGTGTTTGGCTCCCCCGCCATCGGAGCGGAGGAGATCGACGAGGTCGTCGACTGTCTGCAGTCCGGCTGGCTGGGCACTGGTCCCAAGGTGGCGCGTTTCGAGGCGGACTTCGCCCGGTACAAGGGTGTGGAGTCGTCCCAGGTAGCCGCGGTTAATTCCTGTACGGCGGCATTGCACGTCAGCATGATCGCCGCAGGGGTCGGATCCGGGGATGAAGTCATCACCACGCCGCTGACTTTTTGCGCGACCGTCAACGCGATCATCCACGCCGGGGCTACCCCGGTACTCGCTGACATCGATCCGCGTACCCTGAACATCGACCCGGCCGAAGTAGAGCGCAGGATCACGGCGCGTACCCGGGCCATCGTACCGGTGCATTTTGGCGGCCTGCCCTGTGACATGGACGCCATCATGCAGCTTGCGCAGCGTCACGGGCTGCGGGTTATCGAGGACTGCGCGCACGCGGTAGAGACGCGGTACCGCGGTAAGAGCGCAGGTACCTTCGGCGATTTCGGGTGTTTTAGCTTCTACGTGACGAAGAACGTTACCACCGGAGAGGGTGGAATGGTGGTGGCGCGGGATCATGCCGATATCGGGCGGGTCAAGATGCTCGCGTTGCATGGCATGAGCAAGGACGCCTGGAAGCGTTTCAGCGACGAGGGCTTCAAGCACTACCAGGTTGTCGAGTGTGGGTTCAAGTACAACATGATGGACATCCAGGCGGCAATCGGGATCCATCAACTGGAACGCGTGGAACGAAACTGGACGCGGCGTGCCGAACTGTGGGCGCGCTATCAAAGCGCCTTCGCCGCACTTCCAGTCACCAGGCCCGCGGATCCCGCCGCCCATGAGCGCCACGCCCATCATCTCTATTCCCTGCTGATCGACGAACACAACGCCGGGATTAGCCGCGATGCGCTGCTCGATGCCATGACGCGCATGAACATCGGCGTGGGCGTGCACTATCTGAGCATCCCGGAGCATCCTTACTATCAGAAGACCTTTGGATGGCGCCCCGGCGACTATCCCAACGCGCAGCGCGCCGGCAGGCAGACCGTGAGTCTGCCGCTGTCCGCGAAACTCAACGATCGCGATGTCCAGGACGTCATCGACGCCCTGACGAACGTGGTGCGGCACTAATGGCGTCGGGGCCGTGGGGGCTCGCGTTGCGCCCGGCACGGCGGGGGCCTCGATCCTGAGGGCCGCGCGCCGCGCGCTCGTGGCTGTCAATCGGGTCATCGCGCCGGTTGATCGCCTGTTCAGGGCGAGCGGTCCGCAACCGGCGCCCCCCCTGTTCATCATCGGCGCCCCGCGCTCAGGCACCACGCTCACGTACCAACTGGTCACCCAGGAATTTCAGGCGGGTTATTTCACCGAGATCATGAACTATCTGTTCGGCGCGCCCAATCTGGTGCTGCGGGTGCTCCAGCCCTTCCTGGGCCGGCCAAAACCGGTATTCGAATCCCGGTATGGGCGGATATCGGGCCTGCTGGCGCCGGCCGAAAACGGCAACTTCTGGTTCCGCTGGTTTCCGCGGGACGGTGTGCAGGGACACTATCTCGCGGGGGGTGCCATCAAGCCCGCCCGCTATCGGGACATGGTGGAGACGGTGGCGTCATTGTCGGTCGTCTTGGGCCACCCTTTGGTCTTCAAAAACGTGTACCTGACGATGACTGTAGGCCCGTTGGCACGCATATTTCCGGATGCCCGGTTCCTGTTGGTGCGCCGCGACCCGGTGCTGGTGATCCAGTCGGTGCTCAAGGCGCGCGCCGCCAGAACCGGCCGCGAGACTTGGTGGTCGGTCAAACCACCCGGTTACCGGCGTCTTCTGGCCCAGCCGCTGTGGCAGCAAGCAGTCGAGCAGGTGAAGGCGGTGGAGCGGATCGCTCGGCGTGATCTGGAGGCCTGGGCGCCGGGACGTTTTATGGAGTTGCGCTACGAAGACCTGTGCACGGATCCGCGCGGCGCCCTGGATTCGATCCAGGAATGGCTGGCGCCACTGGGATATCGCCGCCATGCGCGCAACCGCGTGCCGGCGTCGTTTCCGGTCGCCGACCGCATCCACCTGTCCCCAGAGCTGTTGAAGGATATCCAGGATCGGCTGAGCACCGGGGAAGACCGCAGCGGATGAAGATCGACTCCGGTGCAGGTGGCCGACCTGCACCGCAATATCGCGGATTAACCAAGGCCGGGGGTGGCGTCCCTGTCATCCTGGTCCGCCGGTGGAGACCTTCCGTGACCCGGGGTCAGCGCAGTTTGCCGTGCAGATATTCCGCCGCCTGGAAGGCGGTGCAGGCCATGGCCCGTACCGGAATGGTATAGGTCTTGTGCGCGCGGGTCGTTGCGCCCCATTTTTCCTTGTAGCGCACTAGCGAAGGTTGTTCCGGCGGTGAAGTCATGAGGTTGAAGCCCTGTGCCTGTTCGCGCTGGGCCCAGGAGATGGCGTCGTACAGCAGTGCGTCGGACGGCGCGTGCTTTTTGAACGCCTGCGCGCTCGCGCCGTGCAGGTAGTAGGATTGGCCACCGTGCTTTGCGGCCACCAGAAAACCCGCGGTGACCCCCTCACACAACGCCACCCGGCAACGCAGGTCCGGGCGTTCCCGGGCCAGTGCGACTAGACCATCGAAATACGCCGCGTTGTAGCGTTCGTTTCCGCGGTGGTTGCGTACCGTAGCGCGATACAGGGCATGGAGGATATCTCCGCGCGGGGCGTCCGCGATGATCAACGGGCCGCGCCGGACCCGGCTGATGTCGTGGCGCAACTTGGCGAACGCGTCAGGGTTCCAGGAGGCGAGATCCGGTATTGCGGTCTCCGGCGTTGAGCGGAAGGGAAATTCCAAGGACAGCGGATCTCCGAACGCGCTCACCGGGACGCGCAGACACGCGATCCGACGCGCGCGCAGTGCTGCGCACAGATCGGCCAAGTCTTCCCGGGTCAGACCGCCGTTGCCGACGGCGCCCCCTACGGGAAACCCGGCGTAGGCGACGCGGAACGGCCCGGCCCGGAATACGGAAATGGCGCAGCCCAGTTGCCGTTCCTCGCTCCAGCCATAAAGATTCGCGGCCCGGAACGATTGGTTGATCAGCTCCTGCCACTGGCGGCTGTGGAACAAGGCGCCATGGGCTTCGCAGATCCTGTCCCAGTGCGGCGGCGCCGCATCGGTGATGGAAAAACGGGTCATGGCCGGTGCCGGCGTCACGGCGCGAGGTCGAGACGTTTCAATAGCGAACCGCAGGCGCGGGGCAGATCGAACTGTTTTCGTGCCAGACGGATGCCGTCGTTGAATTTGGTCGCGGGATGCAGGATCGCGGCACGGATGCCCGCGGTGATCGCCGCCGCCGAGGCGGCGGCGCAGAGTATGCCGACCTCGAATTCGCCGAACAACCGGGGCAGGTCTCCCACAGGGGTGGCGATCAACGGGCACCCTACCTGTATGGCATCGGAGAATATCACCGGAATGCTCTCGATACGCGACGGTAGCACCACATAGTCCGCCCAGGTCAACAGCCGGGCGGCTTCGTCCCGGTCCTGATAGCCGCGCAGCGTGACCGGCCGCCCCGCCGCGGCGAGCGCGTTACCGGCGGTTCGGACCGGTTCCTCCAGAGGACCGCCGCCACAGATGCGGATCTCCTCGATCGCACGCCAGTCGTCGTCGTTCAGTTGGTCCAGGGCTTCTAGTAACAGGTCGATACCCTTGTTGGTATGCCAGCGGCCGAGAAACGCAAGCCGGTACGGTGGCGCGCTGCGCAGCAATTTTGGTTCGCATGCCGACATCCGGCGCACGCTGGGCAGAAACTCGCAGGGGCGCTGCGCCAGGGCCTCGACTTCCCGGCCGAGGAGGTAACCGTCCGCGAAGCAATGTCGGCCGGCTCGCAACACGCCTCGGAGCAGGTTGCGGATCAGGGGGATATGCCCCAGCGACCAGATGTCGCTGCCCAGCGCCCAGCAGCTGTAGGGGACGTCATGCCGCTTCCCGATGCGGCGCGCCCAATAACCCGACGGGAGTGCCCATAGCGCCAGGATGTGGTCGATGGGCGGTCCCGCCGTCAACGTTTCCGCTGCGCGCTGCCCGGCGTGCAGTGTTCTGATGATCGCGGGCCAAGCGGTGGGGTTGGCGGGTCGCAGCAGCGACAGCGGCAGGCTCGGGACCGCGAACCGGCGTACCGTGAGGGCCCCCTCCGTGTCCACCCGGGCGTGACGCGCCGGGGCGAGGACCGTGACTTGGACATGCCGCGCCAGTTCTTCAGCGAAGTCCGCCACGAACGCACCGGCTGCCTCGCTGCCGGGTTCCCGGTCCGGGTACGAGGTGCTGATCAGTGCCAGGTGCATTTATGCGGGCTTGGTCAGGACAAGGCGGTAGCCGAACGGCATGAAGTCGACCTGGGGCGTTATCCGTGCCGTGGACCATGCGAGCAGGTTGATGCAAGGAATCAGCAGTGGTAGAAAAATGGCCAGGAGCGCAAACGGGTTGCGGGTGCGGATGCAGTCGAGCAGGGTCTTGCTCAGGGCGATGTTAGTGAGCAGGGCTGCGGACTCGATGGCATGGCCCTGTGCAGTCTCCTCGGCGATGGAGAGCCCGTGGCGTTGGGCGAGGGAGCGCAGCCCGTGCCGGGTCCACCGCGTGAAGTCCAACGGGGCATCGTGTATCGGATACAGGAACGGCACGAACACCACGCAGCGCCCGCGCGCGCGTAGGACCCGGAAGATCTCGCTCAACGCGGCGTCCGGGTCGGGCAGGTGCTCCATCACGTCCAGCAGGAGCACGGTATCGATGCTCGCGGCGGGGAACGGGAGTAACTGGGCGGTGGCATACACCTGGGGCCGGGTGTGATACCACTGGCTGGCGGTCTGGTAGTAGTCCAACGGGATATATTCGCAGTCCCCGGACAGATAGTGACGGGGCTTTTGCTCCGCGCTGCCGATGTCAAGCACGCGCCCGCTGGACAAACGGCCAGCGTGACGCAGATTGGGTGCCTCCTGAAGAAAGACCAGCCACTGGGGATGGAGCGGTGTGTGTTTAAGCGCCGATACCAGTCGGCGCAGGGCGGGGTATAGCATGGTCGGGCGCTGAGCCTCCGGGGCGGGGTGTTCAGTGCGTCGGCCGCATCTTTGTATACCAAGCGCATGCGGGTATGCCGCTCCGCCACCCGCGGCGACGGATCGGTCCGTCGCCGTAGCTTCGTCGCCGCCGCTCGCGACTGTTCCGCGGGGTGACAAGGTCGTGGAGGCGGTCCACGGAACCGACTGGTGCAGGATATCACGGATGTTGCGCGAAGGTGACTACAACAGGCCGCTGGGCGGGGGTCCCGGGGTTATGGTGTCCCTCCCGCTATGGGCGCGTGCAGCGCGCCCTCTGCGAACCCACTCCCCGACGAGCGTGCCGCAGCCAGGCGGCCGAAAGCGCGGGCCGTACCCGCGGCGGCGCTGGGCTGGAGCAGGGGCTCGGTGGACTTGGCGGGGATGCGGATGGACGCCATGGCCCGCGGCGGGCCCGGCGGATCTCACGTTGTATTGGCAGGCGATTCCACTGAAAATAGCCGCTATCGATGCCGATGTCTTCCCAATGAACCAACCTTGCTCCAAGACGCGACTCTCCCGACGCCTTGCCGTGGCGCCCATGATGGATTGGACCGACCGGCATTACCGTTATCTGGCGCGGCTCATCTCGAGCCGTGTGCTGTTGTACACGGAGATGATCACTACCGGCGCGCTGCTGCACGGGATGCCTGAGCGCCTGTTGCGTTACGATCCCGCCGAACACCCGGTGGCGGTGCAGCTCGGCGGCAGCGAACCCGGCGACCTTGCCCGCTGCGCGCGACTGGCCGCCGCGGCCGGATTCGACGAGATCAACCTGAACGTGGGATGCCCCAGCAATCGGGTGCAGTCGGGCCGGTTCGGGGCCTGCCTGATGGCGGAGCCGGAACGAGTGGCGGATTGCGTGGCCGCCATGGGCGATGCGGTGGATCTGCCGGTGACGGTGAAGACCCGCATCGGGATTGACTATCGGGATTCCTACGAGGCCCTGGCCGGGTTCATCACGCGGGTGGCGGACGCCGGCTGTTCCACTTTCGTGGTGCATGGGCGCAAGGCTTGGCTGCATGGGCTCAGCCCGAAACAGAATCGCGAGATTCCGCCCCTGCGCTACGACGTGGTGTACCGGCTCAAGACGGATTTCCCTATGCTGGAGATCGTGCTCAACGGGGGTGTCCGCAGCCTGGAGGACGCCGCTGCGCACCTGCAACGGGTGGATGGCGTCATGATCGGACGCGAGGCCTATCACAACCCCTATTTTCTGGCCGCGGTGGACCAACGTTTTTATCACGATTGTCGCCCAATGCCGGGACGCATGGAGGTGGTGGAGCGCTACCTGCTCTACGTGCGCCGGGAATTGGCCGCCGGTACCGCGCTGCGACCTTTAGTGCACCCCTTGTTGGGGATGTTTCAGGGCGTGCCCGGCGCGCGTGTCTGGCGCCGGCGCCTGAGTGCAGGGCTCCAGCGCCCCGGTGCGGGGGCGGAGCTGATCCTGGACGCCGCGTTGGAGTTGAGCGTTCGTGACGAGATTGCATGCTCCGCGGTGGCCAGTGGCTGATGCGATTTTCCGATGGTGATGGCAGTGACGTCAGAGGAGATCCGTCGATGAAGTCCGCAGTGGTCGTTCGTCATGTTCCCTTTGAGGACCTGGGGAGTTTCCGGGCGGTCCTGGAACGGAACGGGTACCGGATCGAGTACCGGGAGGCGGGCATCGACGATCTCGCTGGCCTGGAGCCGGAGGCCGAGCTGCTGGTGATTCTGGGCGGACCGATCGGCGCCAACGACGAGGCGGATTACCCGTTTCTGGTGGACGAGCTGCGGGTGCTGGAAACGCGGCTCGCTGCCCGGCGCCCGACCCTGGGGATCTGCCTGGGTGCCCAACTCATGGCCCGGGCCCTGGGGGCACGGGTCTATACGGCGCCCCGCAAGGAGATCGGATGGTCTTCATTGCGTCTGTCGGAGGCGGCCCGCGGCGGCTGCCTGGAGCCCCTCGGGACGGACGACGTACCGGTGCTGCACTGGCATGGTGACACTTTTGATCTCCCCCAGGACGCCCGCCGTTTGGCCAGTACCGAAATCTGCGTGAACCAGGCCTTCGCCTGGGGACCGAGCGCGTTGGCGCTCCAGTTTCACCCGGAAGTCACCACCACAGGGCTGGAGCGCTGGTGGATTGGACACGCCGCGGAGATCGGCGGTACCGCCGGCCTATGCGTGCGGCGGTTGCGCGAGGATACCCGCCGCTGGGGACCGACCCTGGAGCGGGTAGGTCCCGGTTGCCTGGACGCGTGGATCCGGGAGGTTGGTGGCTGACGGGACAGGGTTTGTCCAGGCAGCGTTCCCATGCCGCGCCGCCCCGGGGATCCTCCTGCGCCGCACCGGATATGCTATTGTGTGAACGCTCTGCGGGGCAGGCCCGCCCGTACTTTATCAACCGGAAATTGGGATCGAGTCTGAAGCGCCATGCGTATCGGTCACGGCTACGACGCCCACGCATTTCAGGATGGCCGTGCCCTCGTGCTCGGGGGGGTGCGCATCCCCTTCGACCGGGGTCTTGCCGCCCATTCCGACGGTGATGTGGTGCTCCATGCGTTGTGCGACGCGTTGCTGGGCGCGGCAGCCCTCGGAGACCTGGGACAACATTTCCCGGACAGCGATCCCCAATACAAGGGTGCGGACAGCCGCATGCTAGTGCGCCACGTCGTGACGCTTCTGGCGCGGCAAGGGTTGCGGGTGGTCAATGTCGACCTGACCGTCATTGCGCAGGTTCCGCGGCTCGCACCCCATCGGGAGGCCATGCGTGCCAACGTGGCGCAGGATCTGCGGGTGGAAGTGGGGCAGGTGAACCTGAAGGGGACTACCACCGAAGGCATGGGGTTCACCGGGCGGCAGGAAGGGATCGCCGCACACGCCGTGGCGCTCCTGGCCCCGGCCGCCGCCAGCGGCTGAGCCGCCCTGGAGCGTCGGTCCGGCCCATCCCACGGGATGCATGCGCGACCCCCCGGCCGGTTCCGCCGCCATTCCCAGGTGTCTGTTCGGGGACCCTGCGCGTAGCGGCGCGACGGGGCAATCGGGGACCGACCGTTTTCCGGTCGTTCAAGCGCGGCATGGGCCTATTCGACGAGATGGATCGGGAGCATGGACCGATTGGATACCGCCGCCGTGCCGCGATACCCCCGGCTGGCGCCTCCCATGGCAGGGGGCCGCAGCACCTTGGAGCCGGCGTTGGCGCGCTTGGGGGACGTCCCCGCCGTGACGGGCCGGATCCGAGCGTGCCCGGAGGATTTTCAGGTGGAGGAGGACCTGGGGTTCGCGCCCGACGGCAATGGTGAACACTTCCTGATCCAGATCCGCAAACGGGACTGCAATACCCCGTGGGTCGCCCGGGAACTGGCGCGGATCGCGGAGGTGCCGGCGCGGGACGTGAGCTACGCAGGACTTAAAGACCGCCACGCGGTCGCGGTGCAGTGGTTCTCGATACGGGTTCCCGGTACCCGTGAACCGGATTGGGCGCAGTTGGAAGGTGATGCCTTGCAGGTGCTGAGCGTGTCACGCCACCGTCGCAAGTTGCGCCGAGGCGCGTTGCACGGCAACCGGTTTCGTATCCTGCTGCGGGAACCCCAAGGCCCCTGGGACGATCTGGAGCGCCGCGTGGCCCGGGTTGCCCGGAGCGGGGTTCCCAACTATTTCGGGCCCCAGCGTTTCGGCCTGCAATACGGCAATGTAACGGCGGCGCAGGCGTGGTTCCGGGGGGACACCCGCGCGCCCGACCGGCTCCGCCGCGGACTTTATCTGTCGGCGGCCCGCGCCCACCTGTTCAATACCGTGCTTACGCGCCGGGTGCAGGCAGGGGACTGGGATCGGTTGCTCCCCGGAGAGGTGGCCATGTTGGAAGGTACCCACAGCGTGTTCGCGGTCCCGCAACCAGATGCGGTCCTCGAACGCCGCGCGGCGCAAGGGGACGTCCATCCCACTGGCCCCCTGTGGGGCGCGGGCGGTAGCCGGGTCACGGGACACTGCGCCGAAGTGGAGGCCGCGGCCCTGGCCGGCGAGACAACGTTGCGCGCGGGACTGGAAGCGGCTGGCCTGCGGGCGGAGCGGCGCACCCTGCGGGTGATGGTGCCGGCATTGCGTCTGGCTCGGGTCGCGGATGGAGCGGAGTTTGAGTTTCGCCTCCCAGCTGGCGCGTACGCCACCACAGTACTTCGCGAACTGGTGCATCTGGAGACGGAAGCATGATGCGCAGACGGAAACCGGCGCCGCTCCCGGGCGGCACCCAGGACGGCGCCGGGGCCGCGGCGAAGGACGCAGGTCTGGAGCCGTTGCGGGAGGGTGCGTTGGCACCGGAATTCCAGCTCCCGGACCAGAACGGGCGGGTGCGCAGCCTGCACGAGGAACGCGGGCGTTGGGTAGTGCTCTATTTCTACCCGAAGGACGATACCACAGCATGCACCCGGGAGGCCTGTGAATTCCGTGATCAGTTCGTGGCCTTCTCCGAGGCGGGAGCCCAGGTTTTGGGCGTGAGCCTGGACCGGGTGAAGTCCCACGAACACTTCGCTGTCAAGCATGGGTTGCCGTTTCCGATTCTCTCCGACCGGGGCGGCTGGGTGGCGCTGGCCTATGGAGTGCGGGGCGGTCTCGGGCCGCTCAAGTACGCCAAGCGGGCGACGTTTCTGATCGACCCCCAGGGGCGGGTCGCGCGCATCTACCGCAAAGTTAAGCCCAAAACCCACGTCGACGAGGTGATTGCTGATCTGCGTGCGCGGCGCAATCAGGCGTGAGTGATCGGTACGTTAGCGCCTATAGCGATGAGGTTTGAAATAAGGTTTCAATGTTCCAAATCCGGTCTGCGTGCGCAGAAGCGCGTGTGGCCTTCGTCGATACACTCGATTACACTACTCGCACGCTGGTCCGTCCGCCTTCAAAGGAGCGGGATCGCGGACCGGAGGGCCGGCTTAAGCAAGCCGCCGATTCGATCCGTGTAACGTGGTGCAGCTGCGCTGCGGCGTCGATTTGTCAGAGGCTTTCATGGAACAGAGTGCACTCAACCACCGCTGCGTGGAGCTGATGGGGCACCCCCGTGTCAAGCTCCAGATGTGGCACCCGCAGATGTTCTGGTATGTGGAGAAGGATAACCCGAAACCCTCCGACCTGAAGCGTCCGAAGGTGGATCTGTGGGAGCTGGAGGTGATGCTGTCGGCGGCCGCGCGGGAACGTTCCCAGGCCGCCAGCGAACTCAATGCCCGCGTCCCTGGGCGCGCCGACTTCATTGCGCGCGCGGTGCGCAACGGCCAACGCCCGTTGCTGGCCCCCGGCTGAGCGACGCCCGTCGCGCCGTCAGGGGCGGCACAGCAACACGTAGACCGCCCCCGTGCCGCCGTCGACGGGGCGTGCCGAGCAGAATGCCAATACGTCTTCGCGCTGGCGCAACCAGTGGTTCACCTTCTGTTTGAGGACCGGACCGCGGGCATGGGAGCCGTGGCCCTTGCCGTGGATGATGCGCACGCAACGCACGTTCCGCCCACGGCACATCTTTAGGAAACGCACCAGGGACTCGCGGGCCATGGGTACGGTCATCCCGTGCAGGTCCAGCTCCGCGCCCATTGAGAACTGGCCCCGGCGCAGCTTGCGCATCAAGCGGTGTTGCAGGCCCGGCCGGCAGTAGAGCAGTTCCTCGCCGGTCTCCAGTTCAGCAGGGTCGTGGTCGTCAGACAGCAGGTCCTGCAGGACCCGGATCTCGTCCGCGCGGGTGTGGTGGGGCAAGGGGGCGGGGCGTGGGGTGCCCGGTTCCACGTGATCGTCGCCCAGCGGTCGTGCCTTGCCCACGGCGCCCCGGAACAGGGCGCGGTCCTGGTCGCTGATTCGGGGTATTTTGGCCATGTTGCGCTCGTGGGCCGCCCTGCCGATGGTTACAAACCGGGCCAGTATAAGGTGGTGCCGCACCGGCAGCCAGACCGCGGCGGGCGCGTGTGCCGGGCCCGCGGTTTCCAGTATAGTTAGCGGTTGATCCTCTCCACCGCTTAGCAGACGGGCCACGAACGTTCATGAGAATCCTCATCAGCAACGACGATGGTGTCCAGGCGCCCGGGATCGTGCGCCTGGCCCAGGCCTTGGCCGCGGTGGCACAGATCACTGTGGTGGCGCCGGACCGCGACCGCAGCGGCGCCAGCAATTCCCTGACCCTGGACTCCCCGTTGCGGGCCGTGACCCGCGACAACGGGTTTATCTCCGTAGAGGGGACCCCGACCGATTGCGTCCATCTGGCGATCACCGGTCTCCTGGATGAAGAGCCGGACATGGTCATCTCGGGGATCAATTCGGGGGCCAACCTGGGGGATGATGTGCTGTACTCCGGCACCGTGGCGGCGGCCACCGAGGGCCGGTTCCTGGGCCTGCCGGCGATCGCCGTGTCCCTGGTGACCTCGGGTCAGCCCACCTATTACGAGACCGCGGCACGAGTGGTGCTCCACCTTATCGACCGCTTGCGCCTGGACCCGCTGCCGGCGGATACCATCCTCAACGTGAACGTGCCGGACCGCCCCTGGGAGGCCCTCGCCGGTTTCCAGGCGACCCGGCTCGGTCACCGTCACCGCTCGGCGCCGGTGGTGAAAGCGTGGGATCCGCGGGGCCGGGCGATCTATTGGGTCGGGCCGCCGGGCGAGGGGCAGGACGCCGGGCCGGGAACAGACTTCCACGCGGTAAACGCCGGCTATGTGTCCATCACGCCGCTACAGGTGGACATGACCCGCTACGCCGCCCTGGAGAAGGTCGCGAGCTGGCTCGGAGCGCCTTGAGCCGTGAGTCGGCTGAAGGGCATCGGGATGACCTCCCAGCGTACCCGGGACCGCCTAGTGCAGCGCCTGCGCGAGGAGGGCATCGGCAGCGCGGCGGTGTTGCAGACCCTGGCCAGTACGCCGCGCCACTTGTTCGTGGACGAGGCGCTGGCGAGTCGCGCCTACGAGGATAACGCACTGCCCATTGGCTATGGCCAGACCATCTCCCAGCCCTACATCGTCGCGCGCATGACCGAAGCCCTGCTCGCCGATGGCGTGCCGGAACAGGTGCTGGAGGTCGGCACCGGTTGCGGTTACCAGACGGCGGTGTTGGCCGATCTGGTTCCCAAGGTCTATACGGTGGAACGGATCAACGCCCTGCTGGAGCAGGCGCGGCGCCGCTTGCGCAGCCTCGGCCTGCGCAACATCCGCTTCCGGCATGGTGACGGTACCGCCGGCTGGCCGGAAAACGGGCCCTACGGCGGGATCCTCGTAACGGCGGCACCTGAGGAGATCCCGCCGGTGTTGCTGGCGCAGCTCGCCGAAGGCGGCCGCATGGTGATTCCCACGGGTCCGCAGGGGGCGCAGCAGCTGGTAATCGTCACGCGCCACGCCGACGGCTACGAGTCGCGCAGTTTGGCTGCGGTGAGCTTCGTGCCGGTGCGGGGGGGGCTCGACTGATGGCCGTGTTCCGGGCGATCTACGATCGGGCCATTGGATGGGCTGCCCATCGCCATGCCCCTTGGTACCTGGCGGCGGTGAGCTTCTCCGAGGCGTCGTTCTTCCTGCTGCCCCCGGACGCCTTGTTGGCTCCCATGTGCATGGCGCGTCCCCGGCGCTGGCGTCAGTTGGCTCTGATCACTACGGTGACTTCAGTGCTGGGCGCGTTGTTCGGTTATCTCATCGGCCACCTCGCCTTTGACGGCGTGGCGCCCTGGCTGCACCGATTTGGGTATTGGGAGTCCTTTCTCCGGGTGCAGTCCTGGTTTCGCGAGTGGGGCTTCTGGGCGGTCCTGTTGGCAGGTTTCTCACCCGTACCCTACAAGCTCTTTACCATCGCGGCGGGAGTCGTCACCATGTCCCTGCTGCCCTTTGTGGCCGCTTCCTTCCTGAGCCGCGGCGGGCGTTTTTTCCTGGTGGCGGGGCTGATGGCATGGGGTGGCCCGAGGATGCAGGCACGGCTGCGCAATTCCATCGAAGGAATCGGCTGGCTGCTGATCGGAGCGGGGCTGATCGCCTATCTGATGCTGCGTGGCTGATGCGGGCCGCGGTCTCCCTGGTGGCCGTTTCCACACTGTGCGCGGCACTGCTGGCGGGCTGTGCCCCGCCCGGTTACTACGGGAGCCGGGCCTACGCCCAGTACCAGCAGGGCTATCATGTGGTGCGGACCGGGGAGACCCTGTATTCCATCGCGTGGCGGTACCGTTTGAATTACCACTGGCTCGCGGCGTGGAACCGCATTCCGCCGCCCTACCTGATCCATCCGGGGCAGCGTCTGTGGCTGCGCGCCCCCCAGATGGCACCCCGGCACCGGGAGGTGGTGCGGGCCCCGGCACGGCCAGTCCGGGGCCCGGAGCCGGTGTTCACCGCCAGGCCCCTGGCGTGGCGCTGGCCTACTGCTGGACTGGTGGTGCAGGCCTTTGCCGCCCAGGATCCTACGGGCCGTGGCCTGGAAATCACCGGGAAACTGGGCCAGCCGGTGGTCGCTGCGGCGCCTGGGCGGGTGGTCTACAGCGGCAGTGGACTTCGCGGCTACGGGCAGCTTATCATCATCAAACATGGCAATAGTTATTTGAGTGCTTACGGTTACAATCGTAAGTTGTTGGTCAAGGAAGGGGATCGGGTACAGGCGGGACAGCCGATCGCGGAGATGGGCAGCGTCGGTGGCAAACCACCCATGCTGTACTTCGAAATCCGCCGCGATGGCAAGCCGGTGGATCCGCTGCGCTACCTTCCGCGGCGTTGATCCCGACCCGAGGGGTGCCTTGTGGAGCGCCGCCCCAGGACGGGGGAGGCGATCGCGCCGCCGGCGCGGATCGCGAACAGGGGGCTAGGTGCCATGCATCGTCACGGTACATCGGACGACTGGCGGGACGAACAAGACCCCGGCGGGCCTGGTGGCGACGCACCGGCGGCGTCCTCGGACGACCCCTCCTCCGATGCTCTCGCCGCCGCCGAGGAAGATGCGAGCGGCGATTCCCTTCCAGCCCCTGCCCCCGAGTCATACGCGGCGACCGACGCCACTCAGCTTTATCTCAGCAGGATCGGGTTCTCGCCCCTGCTCACCGCTCCGGAAGAAGTGCATTTTTCGCGCCTTGCGCAACGCGGCGACGAGCCTGCGCGGCAGCGCATGATCGAGAGCAACCTGCGCCTAGTGGTGAAAATCGCCAAGCGCTACATGAACCGCGGTTTGCCCCTGCTGGATCTCATCGAAGAGGGCAACCTCGGGCTGATCCACGCGGTAGAGAAATTCGACCCGGAGCGCGGGTTCCGCTTCTCTACCTATGCCACCTGGTGGATCCGCCAGGGCATCGAGCGGGCATTGATGAACCAGACCCGCACCATCCGTCTACCCATCCATGTGGTCAAGGAAATAAATCTCTACCTGCGCGCCGCACGCCACCTGAGCCAACGCCTGGACCGGGAGCCAACGCCCCAGGAGATCGCCGATCTGCTCGACCGGCCCGCCGCCGAGGTGCAACGGATGCTTGGGCTCAACGAACGCACCGCGTCCGTGGATTCCCGGGTCAGCGATGACGTGGAGCGTTCTCTCCTGGATACCATCCCTGACGAGAACAATCCGGACCCGAGCGAACTGGTGGAAGATCAGGACGTGCTGGTCAACCTGGATCTGTGGATGCGGGAACTCGACGAGCGGCAGCAGGAAGTGGTGAAGCGCCGTTTCGGTTTGTTGGGCTACGAGAAAACCACCCTGGAGCACGTCGGCAGGGAGATCGGCCTGACGCGCGAGCGCGTACGCCAGATCGAGCTGGAGGCCCTCCAACGCCTGCGCCAGATTCTGGAGCGCGCGGGGATATCCCCGGAGTTGTTGCGTTAAACCTTCGGTGTAGTTCCGCAGTAGTGGGTATCGGATCCCGCATCCATGATGATGCCCGCCGCGTAGATGGCGGTTTTCTGTGGCCACAGCGCAGAGCGCACAGAACAAGAGACCACACCGCGCCCGATCTATAGTGTCTTTTGCGAGAGTGGGCTGGCTCACGCGGCAGTGAAACCAGTGGCGCTCACAGCAGCTTAGAACCTATCTCAAAATCGCAAATCGGGTGTTCAGGCAAGGCGCGGGCCCTGCGCGGAGCGCCGTTTACACCTTGGCTGCGTCGGCTTGGTTTGCACCGGTCGTTGGAGACCCCAACTTTGGCAACTGGATGTTCATGGATAAGGTGGCTTCGAGTCGCTGCTCTCGGAGAATGGCGGTGCACCCGGCGCGCATCCGCTAACGCTGAACCTTGAGTGCTGGCAATGAAGGGGGGAAGATTTGTTTTGCAAATCATGTACAGACCGCCTAAATTGAAACCGGCGAAACTTTGCCTAAATGTCTTGCTATACATATCCTGCTCGATCACGACATGAGCGAGCACCTTCGACATCTGGCCGATACTACTGAGGTTCAAGGCCCTGTGCAGATCGCTCCGGACGTTGTGGTGTTTCAGGCGGGGGTAGCATGTTGACCCGAGCCTGTTTGGAACGGGTTGCTGCGAGCAACCGGTGTAACCTCGATGCCTAGCGAGCAGGAGCGTATTCGCGTCCTTGACCTGCAGGCCCCACGATATTTTCTCGGGAATCGCGTGACGTGAACGCCACCGACAGGCTGTTGGTATTCGCCGGGGTCATTGTCATTGGCTTGCTTGTTTATCTCCTGGGGCCGGTCCTGACGCCGTTTCTCATCAGCGCATTGCTGGCATACATGGCCGCCCCGTTTACCGATCGACTGGAACGTCTGCTGGCCCACATCGGCCTTGGACGCAGCAGCGCAGTACTGGTGACCTTTCTGCTGATGGTGTTGGCGCTGGCGCTGATATTGCTATTGATGATGCCGCTCGTCGGGCGTGAAATGGCCATGTTGCTGGACCGTTTGCCGACGCTCGCGGAATGGGCGCAGTTCAGCGCTATGCCGTGGTTGCAGCAGCATCTTGGCATCAATATTGCGGGGCTCAATGCGACGAGTATCGGCAAGTTGTTGAGTCAATATACCGGAACCCTCAGCAGCGTCGCGCGAGATGCGATCAGTTCCGGCAGCGCTGTAGTTGGATGGCTGATCAATATCGTGCTGGTGCCGGTGGTGACTTTCTATCTGCTGCGTGATTGGCACGGCTTGACCGAACGCGCACAGGATATCCTGCCAAGGCGGTACGCAGCCGGCATTGTCCGCTTGACGCATGAATGCGATGAAGTCCTCGCCGCATTTTTTCGCGGCCAGTTGCTGGTCATGCTGTCTCTCGGTCTGCTGTACGCCGTCGGCTTGTGGGCCATAGGTTTGCAAGACGCGTTAGCGGTCGGCGTGATCGCCGGCGTGCTCAGCTTCGTGCCCTACCTTGGGGTGATAAGCGGTGTTCTGTTGGCCCTGCTGTCTGCACTGGTGCAGGGGATGACGCCGGTTCTGGGGTTGGGGGTGCTTGCGGTATTCGCTATTGGGCAGATGATGGAAGGGTTTGTGCTTACGCCGCGTATGGTGGGAGAGCGCATCGGATTGCATCCGCTGGTTGTTATCTTCGCCATCATGGCGGGGGGGGCATTGTTTGGCTTTGTAGGGGTGCTGCTTGCGTTGCCAGTTTCCGCCGCCATCAAGGTATTGCTGGGGTATGGCTATGCGCGTTATAAGCGCAGCCATCTATATCAAGGCGATCAATCCGGTGGTCATGCGCACTGAGCAGGCTTTTCCACGGTAACTGCTGGTGAGCATCTCGTTTCCTGGCATGGGCGTTTCGGAGATTTTCCTTCCGCCGCAGGATGGCAGAAATGCAAAGGGCTCGCGTTAACGCGCAACTGCGAGTGCCCCTACGTGTGCGGACGGCTGTGTGAACGCCCAATGGTGCCACGCCCTGATCAATCGAGTCTGGCCCTATTGGCCCGCTTGGCCGGACGCTTTACGAGGCTGGCGGTTCCCGAGTTGCGCGTTCCAATGCTGCTAGCCCCATCAAATAAATAAGCATTGCGCTGTTGTCGGCGTCGGGGCTGGGTAGTATTGAGACATCCTTCGCGATGGTCATATGCGCCATTGCGCGATGGATATCCAAGGCTTTTTGATGGAAGCGGGCGGTGTATGGGTCGCCTTCGACGATGTAGACGACCTTGTCGTATGTGTCCCCGAGCTTCTTCACGTTTTCCCATAGGCTCTCGTCAACGACGCTCAGAATGAGATCGGTAGCCGACTTGTGTTCGACCACGATACCGCCGGGGAGGATATAGTCCCCGACCTCCAGCTCGACGAAAGTCAGGATTACGCCTTCTAGCTGCTCGAGACGTTTGATGAGTTTTCCGCGTTCACGCGTGTCGACGCGAATTTGCAGTTCTGGTGCAGGCATGGCTACTCCGAATTTCATGTGATCGAGGATTGGATCCGCAACACGGTGCGTATACGTTCAGTGTTGCGGCAAGACCTTTGGGTGTCTGCCCAGGGCGCGGAGTGGTGCTGGTGTTCAGTTACAAGTGCTGTTCGCCCATGTTCGTCCCGGGTAGCGGCGGGTGTCAAGGCGGTTTTCGCTCGACCCGTGGGACGATGCTCTATATATATTGCCTAACCGTTCCCGGCCGGTTGGCGCCGCGCTGAAGAATGCCGTGCCCGGTTGGCTGACGGTGACCTGCATCATCGTGCAGGAACGCCCTGATGCCCTGTTCCGCGCCATGGCAGGGGATTTCCACGGCCAGTGGATGATCGTTGGCTTACGGATGGATTACGGACTCCGGCAGAGCGGCGGGGGTGTATACTCAACGTCTCGGGCGGTGGTTCCCGCCGGGTGTTCCGTTTGCGCCGCCGTTCCCGATGTCCATGTCAGATGGAGGCGAGACATGAATGTTGAAAAGCAACCCGAGGATACGATCCGGTTGACGTTCGAAATTTCGGAAGGAGATGCGCTGGCAGGGGCCCTGAGTGAACACGCCGATGCGGTTTCTTCCGCCGCGCTTAATCTTTCCAGCATCTTGCGCGCGGCGCGTTACAACGCCAAGAATTCTTTCCGCCAGCCCCCTGATCCATGGTCACCTGGCGTGCGGCATCCGTCCTATCGGTAGGCGGTCAGTGGGCCGCGTTGCGCATTGCGAGGTTGGTTAGGGCCGGCGCGGCCGGTGGGCGCGCGGGGGTAGCTGGCATTGGGTAGGAGGGACGGTCCCATGTACGTGGAACAGGAAGACAAGGAAAAGGTGGTGGTGGTTATGAGTACCGAAGAGGCGCGGTTGATCCTGGAGACGCTGCGCGGGCAGGGTGATGCCGTGGGCAAGGAGGGTGCGTCATTGGCCGCGGCCCTGGACAACGTCGGTATCGAACTCCCCGCGCGCCCGGATTACCCGCGCACCGAATACATGCCCCCGCGCGACTAGAACCTGTCTCAAATGCATCTCGGTCGCCCATGCGGCGTTGCAGGCCCTGCTGCGGTGCTCATTTAGTGGGTGTAAACTGCGCTCCTCGCAGGGCCCGCGCCTTGTCTGAACGCCCGATCTGCGATTTTGAGATAGGTTCTAATCTGGGGCTCGCACCGGCGTGCGCTTGTGGTCGCCGTTGCACTCATTAGGACGAGGCGCACATCCTGCGCCCGCCTCGACACAGTCGACTACGCGTTGGCGTTCTACGGTCTGTGTATCCCGCCCTTTACTTAGTGCCTGTATCGTAAACAAATGGCCACGGAACCCACAGACCAAGATGCGAAGTTTCCTTGGCTCAACGCCTAATTCCCGGTGGGTTGCAGACCGGAACCGCCGGTAGCGGTCTCCTGTGCGTCACCGGCTGCGGATCCCAGCCGTTCCTGGTGCTTGCGGGTCAGAGTCTCAAAGCGCGGTGTGGGCCCGACGTCTTCGTAGAGGGGATCTCCGAACTCGTCTTCTGCGACGGTGCGGCTGCCGGGAACGTAAGGAAGGGCTTCCTCCAGTTCGTCCAGGGCGGCGGACAGCAGGTCGGTGATGATTTCGGTCTCCGTGCGGTTCGGGTATATCTCCGCGAGCGCAGCGATGCGGGCGGCGTCGTGGATCGGAAGCCGCACCGCATAGGCGTGGCGGGTGTGGGGCGCGCCAGACGCGCGCTCCCAGCGGTGGATCAGGCTATTGACCTTCATCTATGCAAGTCCTCCAAGCCGCGCGGCGCGCCGCCAGGTCGTATGCGCCGCTGGACGGGTTTCCGGGGACCAGCATAGCGCGATCAGGGTATACTGTGGACGCCCGGCCACGCCGCGTCCGATCCGGGGGTGATGTCCACAGGCGCGTTTTCCGGACTTCGGCCCAGGTGGGGCACCGGCATCGCCGCATATCGGGATGCCAGACGATTCCCAGTCCCGGGCGTCGGTTCGGATCGGCCGCTTGCGTTTCCCCTGCGGACCCGGGTGCGCGGGACGCACCGGAGGGTTCCGATGTCGGGGTCACAGATCCATCCGGCCTACGCGGCGGGAGAGCGCGTGCTGCTGGCGTTGTGGGTGGGTGGGATGTGGGTGATCGGATTCATGGCGGCGCCGGTGATCTTTTCGGTGCTGGAGCGCCGTTCCCAGGCCGGGATGGCGGGCCATCTGTTCGGTGCCATAAGCTACTTGGGGCTCGGGTGCGGTGGGGTCTTGCTGGCGGGGCAGTGGTACCGGCGCGGACCGTTTGGCGGCTGGCGGGTCGGGGTGCTGGCGGCGATGTTATTGCTGGCGGCGGTGGGTGAGTTTGGCCTGGAACCTTTTATGGATACAGTGCGCAGCGCCGGCGCGGTAGACCGGGCGCGGTTCGCATGGCCGCATGGGGTGTGACCGTGCTGTTTGTGATTGATCGCCTGCTGGGGGTCGCCCGGGTGCTGTTTGGGCTCGAATCCCGGCTGTGCTGACGGTGCCGCGATCAGGACAACGGGACCACCGGGTGGCCCGGGTTGCGCCGGAACAGGGTGGCGACGTGGCCGACCCGTTTCACCAGGTTCGCGCCGCTGGCGGCGCAGATCCGTTCGATGAGCTGCTCGCGTCCGGCACGGTCGGCGGCGTTCACCCGCACCTTGATGAGTTCATGGTGTTCCAGGGCGCGTTCGATTTCCTGGAGCACGCCGTCGTTGAGGCCCGCGCCCCCGACGATCACGACCGGTTTGAGCCGCTGTGCGCGGCCAAACAACTGCTGTTTCTGTCGTCCCGTAAGTGTCACGAAGGCGTGCTGCCGTAGGGCCTGTCTTTGAGAAAATCGGCGCACAACATAACACGCCCGCGGCGCGGGTTCACTATCGGGGCAAGTCCCTTCAACGGCGTGAAGCTGGAGCTCGGCCTGCTGCTGGTGGTGGGCGTGGTGTTGGTGCTGATTCACCGCCGCATCGTGGCGGGCGCCCTGGGGCAACTGGCGTTGCTGGCGGGGTACGGCGTGGTGAGTCTGCTTTGGATCGTGGCCCGTACCCGGTGGGTGCTGGTGCGCCACGGTGGTGCGCGCCCGATCGCGGGGCGCAAAGGCACCCCCGATTCGCGGGCCCCGCGCCCCTGATTCCGATGTTTTAGGGCACGGGACATCCCGAACATGGCGCGCACCAAGAGCAGTAGCCGCTGGCTCAAGGAACACCACGAGGATCCCTATGTGCGCCGCGCACAACGGGAGGGCTTCCGTTCCCGGGCAGTGTACAAGCTCCAGGAGATCCAGGAGCGCGACCGCATCCTGCGCCCGGGGATGACGCTGATTGATTTGGGCGCGGCGCCAGGGGGTTGGTCCCAGTTCGCCGCCAGCCGGGTTGCGCCCGCCGGACGGGTTGTGGCCCTGGACGTCCTTCCCATGGAGCCGCTACCGGGGGTGGAGGTCCTGCAGGGGGATTTTCGCGACCCGGAGCCGCTGGGGGCCCTCCGGCGCTGTTTGGCGGGAGGAGCGGTGGACCTTGTAATGTCCGACATGGCACCCAATATCAGTGGTATGCGCGCTGTCGATCAGCCACGGGTGGTGTACCTCGCGGAGTTGGCCCTGCTGCTTGCCCAGGAGGTGTTGCGCCCGGGCGGGGATCTGCTGGTGAAGCTGTTCCAGGGGGAGGGCTTTGATTCCTACCTGAAGGAATTGCGGGCGCGGTTCGATAACGTGGCGGTGCGCAAGCCGAAGGCGTCCCGTTCGCGGAGTGCCGAGGTCTACCTCCTGGCCCGAGGTTTCAAGATATAGTATGGTGGTTTACATGCCGATTCGCTGGAAAACGACGGTGCATGGCCCCGCTTCGGCCGACCGGCGTGGCCTGGTCCCCCGTGGGAGGTCTGTGTTTTGAATGATATGGCGAAAAATCTGATCCTCTGGGTGATCATCGCGATCGTCCTGATGTCGGTGTTCAACAATTTTGGACCGAAGACGACCCCCACCCAGTCGGTGGCCTATTCCCAGTTTCTCCATGATGTGAACAACGGGCAGGTGAGCCGGGTGACCATCAACGGCCGGGTCATCCATGGGACGCTGGGTTCCGGCGACAAATTTACCAGCTACAGCCCGGAGACCGACAACCGGTCCATGATTGGGGATCTCCTCAAGAACGGTGTGGAGATCCAGGCGCGTCCGCCGGAGCAGCAGTCGCTGCTGATGCAGATCTTCATCTCCTGGTTCCCGATGCTGCTGTTGATTGGCGTGTGGATCTTCTTCATGCGCCAGATGCAGGGTGGCGGAGGCGGCCGCGGCGCGCTGTCCTTTGGCAAGAGCCGTGCGCGGATGCTCAGCGAAGATCAGGTGAAAGTCACCTTTGCCGACGTGGCCGGCGTGGAGGAGGCCAAGGATGAGGTGGCGGAGCTGGTGGAATTCCTGCGCGACCCGTCCAAATTCCAGCGCCTGGGCGGCAGGATCCCGCGCGGCGTGCTGATGGTGGGTTCCCCGGGCACCGGCAAGACCCTGCTCGCCAAGGCCATCGCCGGCGAGGCCAAGGTCCCGTTTTTTACCATCTCCGGTTCCGATTTCGTGGAGATGTTCGTGGGCGTGGGCGCCTCGCGGGTGCGCGACATGTTCGAGCAGGCCAAGAAGCACGCCCCGTGCATCATTTTCATCGATGAGATCGATGCCGTGGGCCGGCACCGCGGCGCGGGCCTCGGGGGCGGGCACGACGAGCGCGAACAGACCCTGAACCAGCTGTTGGTGGAGATGGACGGCTTCGAGGGCAGCGAGGGCGTGATCGTCATCGCCGCTACCAACCGCCCCGACGTGCTGGATCCGGCCTTGCTGCGCCCGGGCCGTTTCGACCGCCAGGTGGTGGTTCCGCTGCCGGATGTGCGGGGGCGGGAGCAGATCCTTAAGGTGCACATGCGCAAGGTGCCCATCGCGGACAACGTGAACGCCACGGTGATCGCGCGCGGCACACCGGGGTTCTCCGGCGCCGATCTGGCCAACTTGGTGAACGAGGCCGCGCTGTTCGCCGCGCGTGCCAACAAGCGCGTGGTGGAGATGGGCGACTTCGAGAAATCCAAGGACAAGTTGCTGATGGGCTCCGAGCGCCGCTCCATGGTTATGAGTGACGAGGAGAAAAAGCTCACTGCGTATCACGAATCGGGCCATGCCATCGTGGGCCGCGTGGTGCCGGAGCATGACCCGATTCACAAGGTCAGTATCATTCCGCGGGGCCGGGCGCTGGGTGTCACCCTGTTTCTTCCGGAGGGCGACCGTTACAGTTTCAGCCGGCGTCGGTTGGAGAGCCAGATTTCGAGCCTGTTCGGCGGTCGTCTCGCAGAGGAGTTGATCTTCGGACCGGAGTTCGTGACCACCGGGGCCCAGAACGACATCCAGCGCGCCACCGAGATCGCCCGCAACATGGTGACCAAGTGGGGCCTGTCCGACAAGCTCGGCCCGCTGACCTACAGCGAGGAGGATGGCGAGGTATTCCTGGGCCATTCCGTAGCCAAGCACAAGCAGGTCTCCGACGAAACCGCCCACGCCATCGACGAGGAGATCCGCGCGGTGGTGGATCGGAACTACAAGCGGGCGGCGCAGATCCTCCAGGACAATACGGACAAGCTGCACATCATGGCGGAGGCCCTGATGAAGTATGAGACCATCGGATCAGTGCAGATCGACGACATCATGGCCGGGCGCCCGCCGCGGCCTCCGGTGGATTGGGACGATTCGGAGCCCAAGACCGGGCAACCGGTCGACAGTCCCGTGGTCGCTGTTGCGGGCCCGCCGCGTGCGGACGGCAAGATCGGCGGTCCCGCCCAGCAGCACTGAGTCCCGGATCGGAGTTGGCCCCGCGTCCCCGGGCGGCTCCGGTTCTGCGCCGCCGCGGGGATCCCTTAGGAACCTGTCCGAGTAGTCATGGCACTATTGAGACGGTGTCAAATCGGCCCCAATTTTCGACCCCTCTCGTCGCTTAGCGCCGACGATGCTCCTCGAGCGGTCGAGAATCTGTACTCGATTTCCCATGCCCCTCACCGCGCGCAGATTACTTCGACGGGCCCCTAGACCCTTCCGTCCGCGCTTCTGTTCTCGGTACCGGATTTCGGCATGAAGCTCGACTGCGCCGGCAAACCCCTGGACCTGGATCTACCTCAGGTGGTGGGGATCCTCAACGTCACCCCGGATTCCTTCTCCGATGGGGCGCGGTTCATGGACCCGGAGGCCGCGGTGGTCCGTGGGCGGCAACTGGTGGCAGAGGGTGCCGCGGTGGTCGATGTGGGCGCCGAGTCTACTCGTCCTGGTGCCGTTCCGGTCCCGGCCCGGGTGGAACTGGACCGCCTGATTCCGGTGGTCGAGGCCTTAAGCGCGGAACTGCCGGTGCCGATCTCGGTGGATACCAGCAAGGCAGATGTCATGGAGGCGGCGGTCGCCGCCGGGGCCGGCCTGATCAATGACGTCTATGCCCTGCGCCTGCCGGGGGCCCTGGAGGTCGTCCGGGATCTGGGGGTGCCGGTTTGTCTCATGCATATGCAGGGCACTCCGGCTACCATGCAGGACCGGCCTCGGTACCGGGAGGTCGTGGCCGAAGTGCTAGAATTCCTGACGCAACGGCTCACCGCCTGCCAGCGGGCGGGGATTGCGCAGGAACGGTTGCTGGTGGACCCCGGTTTCGGTTTCGGCAAGACCGACGCCCACAACCTGCTGCTGCTCAAGCACCTGGAGGTGTTTCGGGGGCTGGGTTGCCCGATCCTGGTGGGCCTGTCGCGCAAAGGGGTCTTGGGCCGAGTCCTGGGGCGTGCCCTGGATGCGCGGCTGGCAGGTGGCGTGGCGGCCGCGGCCCTGGCAGTCTGGCAGGGCGCGTCCTTGGTGCGCACCCACGACGTGGCGGCTACTTTGGATGCGGTTCGGTGGGCCCACGCGGTGCGCAGCGCCGGAACGGCGTCCGCCGGGTGATAAGGGGCCGACGGCGTAGGCGCGGAGAACGACCCGCCACGGGGCCGCAGCGGTATCCGTGCCGGCGGACGGTTACACAACAAAACAAAGGGATGGGATCATGACGGACGCCAATTTGACGCGCCCCGTACCGGTACGCGCGGAGCCGGCGACGAAGCGTTATTTCGGCACCGATGGGATCCGGGGCCGGGTAGGGACGTTTCCGGCCACTGCGGAGTTCGTGCTGAAGCTGGGTTGGGCCGTGGGGCGAGTGCTGGGGGCGGACTGCGGGAGCAAGGTCCTGATCGGCAAAGATACCCGCATCTCCGGATATATGTTCGAGTCGGCCCTGGAGGCGGGGTTGTCTTCGGCGGGCGTCGATATCCTCCTCTCTGGGCCTATGCCCACGCCGGCGATCGCCTACCTGACCCGCACCCTCCACGCCTGTGCCGGGATCGTGATCAGTGCTTCCCATAACCCTTACTATGATAATGGAATTAAGTTGTTCTCCTCCGACGGCACGAAGTTTCCCGATGAGCTGGAGTTGGCCATCGAGGACGCGCTGGCGCTTCCCTTCGAGACCGTGGACGCGGCCCGGCTGGGGCGCGCCGAGCGCGTGGCCGACGCGGCCGGGCGCTACATCGAATTCTGCAAGAGCACGATCCCCCACAGCATCGACCTGCGGGGTATGACCGTGGTGGTGGACTGTGCCAACGGAGCCAGCTACCACGTCGCCCCCAGCGTATTCGACGAGCTTGGGGCCAATGTGATCGGCATCGGGGTGGAGCCGGATGGTCTGAACATCAACGCCGAATGCGGGGCCACCGCCCCGCAGGCGCTGCGCGACGCGGTCCTCGAACACCAGGCGGACCTGGGGATCGCGCTGGACGGCGATGGTGACCGCCTGATCCTGGTGGACCACCTGGGCGAGATCGTCGACGGCGACGAGGCCCTGTACATCCTCGCGCGGTTCCGCAAGGAGCGCGGGATGCTGAGCGGGGCGGTGGTCGGCACCGTCATGAGCAATCTGGGGCTCGAGCACGCCCTGCGGGATCACGGTATCGATTTTCACCGCACGCCGGTGGGCGACCGCTACATCATGGAGATGCTCCAGGAAAAAGACTGGACCCTGGGCGGCGAATCCTCCGGGCATATCATCTGCCTGGACCGTTCCCGCAGCGGCGACGGCATCGTCTCCGCGCTCCAGGTGCTCTGGGCGATGCGCGAGACCGGCCGCTCTCTGCACGACATCAAGGCCGGCATGACCAAATATCCCCAGCACATGGTGAATGTACGCGTGGCGTCCAATGGCGCGCCGCCCTGCATGTCGGATGGGGTACAGGACGCGGTGCGCGCGGCGGAGTCCCAGCTCGCCGGGCGTGGGCGCGTATTGCTGCGCCCCTCCGGGACCGAGCCCCTGATCCGGGTCATGGTGGAAGGCGCGGACGCCGGCCAAGTGGAGCGCTTGGCCCGGGAGTTGGCCCAGGTGGTGGAGCGGGAGCTGGCCCGCTCCGGCGCCACGCCCCCCGCCTGATCCCGAGCGACACCGTTTCCGTTTGATTTCTCAGGCCTATCCCGTTAAGCTTGCGAGCGCTTTTGAAGGTAGCAGGCGGAGTATTCGGGATGCGACGAAGGCTGGTGGCCGGGAACTGGAAGCTGAATGGGACGCGGGCGGGCATCGCGGCGCTGACGGGTGGAATCAAGGCCGGCCTGGGGTCTGTCGGGGATACTGAGGTCGCGGTGTGTCCGACCTTTGTGCACCTGCCCAGGGTCGCGGACCTGCTGCAGGGTACACCGGTGGCCTGGGGTGCGCAGGATCTGTGCGACCAGGACGAAGGGGCCTACACCGGCGAAGTCTCGGGGCCCATGCTGGCCGAGCTGGGCTGCACCTACGTGATCGTGGGCCACTCTGAGCGGCGCAATCTCTACGGCGAAGATGATGCCGTTGTGGCACGCAAGTTCGTGGCCGCTCGGCGTGCCGGCCTGCTGCCGATCCTGTGCGTCGGCGAACTCCTGGAAGAACGCGAGGCCGGTGTGACCGAACAGGTGGTGGCGCGCCAACTGACCGCAGTCCTGGACTTGGCAGGGGTCGGGGAACTGGCCCATGGGGTGATCGCCTACGAGCCGGTCTGGGCCATCGGCACGGGCAAGACCGCAAGCCCGGCGCAGGCCCAGGAGGTGCATGCCTTCATCCGCGGGACGATCGCGGCGCGGGATGATACAATCGCCGGGCGCCTGCGCCTGCTCTACGGTGGCAGCGTGAAGGGTTCCAATGCCGCTGAGTTGTTCGCCATGCCTGACATCGACGGCGGGTTGATCGGCGGCGCATCCCTGAAGGTTGAAGAATTTCTCGCGATCTGCGCGGCCGCCCGCTGAGTGGCCGCCAGCGCGGGGCTTCATTGATTTTACCGAATCTTACTGAGTGTTGGTCGTAGCATATGCATGCCATATTGCTGGTGATCCATATACTGCTGGTGTGCGCCATGGTCGGGTTGATCATGCTGCAGCACGGCAAAGGCGCAGACGCTGGCGCGGCGTTCGGTGCGGGGGCTTCGGGAACCGTGTTCGGGGCGCGCGGCTCGTCGTCATTCTTGTCCCGGACGACGGCGATCCTTGCCACCCTGTTTTTCATTACGAGCCTCGCCCTGGCATACCTCTCGGGCCAGCAGATCGCGCCGAAGAGCGTCGCGGAGCAAAACCTGCCCGCGCCGGTGCTGCCCCAGCCGGAGAAGCCTGCCGGCGCTCAGAGCAGCGGGGGCGCGCCGTCGGACCTCCCCTCGGCGCCGGCCTCCACCGTTCCGGCCCAGGGTAGCGGCAAGCCGGGCGACCTGCCGGCGGTTCCAAAGACGCCGCAGTAGGCGGCAAGGGTCGAGGATGGGCGAGGGTTTGAAGCCCGGTGGGACCGGGCGCGTATCGCCGATGTGGTGGAACTGGTAGACACGCCGTCTTGAGGGGGCGGTGGCGCAAGCCGTGCCGGTTCGACTCCGGCCATCGGCACCAACTCGTGGGTTACGGACGCATCCAGGATTTGGTGTTTTTATACGTGGCTAAAAACGATTCATCTGTTTGATTATAATATAATTTCTGGGGATCCCGCAGCTTGACACCGGTTCCGCATCTGGCCTAGACTCGAATAGATGCGCGGGGCGGGGATCGGTAGCGTACCCGGACGAGTGTTCAAACCAACCGCCCGTGTTGGTGCGCAGCCCTGCCGGGAGAGGGAGCATGCTGGAGAATTATCTACCGATTCTGATTTTCATCGCGATCGGCCTCCTGGTCGGCACCATCGCGATTACCGCCGGTTTTATCCTCGGCCCTCGCAAGCCTGATTCCGCCAAGTTGTCCGCGTACGAGTGCGGCTTCGAGGCCTTCGAAGACTCCCGCATGAAGTTCGATGTTCGCTACTATCTGGTGGCGATTCTGTTCATCATCTTCGATCTTGAAATCGCGTTTCTGTTCCCCTGGGCCATCGTTTTGCACCGAATCGGCCTGTTCGGGTTCATGGCCATGGCCATGTTCCTGGGCATCCTGGTGATCGGGTTCATCTACGAATGGAAGAAGGGGGCCCTGGAATGGGAGTAGCGGAGAGTGTGCTGCCGGCACTGCAGGACCGCGGGTGGGCGATCACTTCCGTGGACAAACTGGTGAATTGGGCACGCACCGGGTCCATGTGGCCCATGACCTTCGGCCTTGCGTGCTGCGCCGTAGAGATGATGCACGCCGCGGCGGCGCGCTATGACATGGATCGTTTCGGCATGGTATTCCGACCCAGTCCCCGCCAATCGGACGTGATGATCGTCGCCGGGACTCTGGTCAATAAGATGGCGCCCGCATTGCGCAAGGTCTACGACCAGATGGCCGATCCGAAATGGGTGATCTCCATGGGCTCCTGCGCCAACGGCGGGGGTTATTACCATTATTCCTATTCGGTGGTGCGAGGCTGCGACCGCATCGTGCCCGTGGACATCTACGTTCCCGGTTGTCCACCCACTGCCGAGGCGCTGCTATACGGTGTTCTGCAGTTGCAGAACAAGATCCGGCGCACTAACACGATCGCCCGCTGACGGACCGGCGCCATGGCGGAATCCATCGAGTCACTGGCAGGACGGCTCCAGCAACGCTTTGGCGACATGCTGGAGCGCTCCGAAACGGCCCACGGCGAGGTGACCATCGAGGTCTCCAGCGACCGGCTCGTGGAGCTGTGCACGGCGTTGCGTGACGAGGCGGATTTCGCGTTCCAACAGCTGATTGATCTGTGCGGCGTGGACTACGCGGAGTACGGCGAGGCCGAGTGGATTTCCGAAGGTGCTACCAGCCAGGGGTTCAGCCGCGGGGTCTTGGGGCACGACGCGGAGATTGAGGAGGCCCGGCGCCCGGAGCGCGCGCGCTACGCGGTGGTTTACCATTTGCTTTCCGTTTTACACAATGTGCGCCTGCGTGTCCGCACCTACGCCGTCGATGAGGCGTTTCCCGTAGTCGGCTCGGTCACGGGTGTCTGGAACAGTGCGAACTGGTATGAACGGGAGGCCTTCGACTTGTTCGGTATTATCTTCGAGGGGCACCCTGATCTGCGCCGGATCCTCACCGACTACGGTTTCGTCGGCCATCCGTTCCGCAAGGATTTTCCGCTCAGCGGAACAGTCGAGGTACGTTACGATCCGGAGAAAAAACGGGTGGTGTACGAGCCCGTCAGTATCGAACCTCGGGTATTAGTGCCGCGGGTGATCCGGCATGATCATCGCTACGAGGTACGCAAGCTCGAGACCGGAGGCGCAGCGCCGGACCCGAAGATCCCGGCGCGATAGTGTACCGGCGGCACGCGCAGGCTTGGGCCGGCGTGATGCGTTTCAACTGATCGAAAGCGGAATTGTGATGCCTGAGATCCGGAACTTTACGATGAACTTCGGGCCGCAGCACCCGGCGGCCCACGGGGTGCTGCGGCTGGTGCTGGAAATGGACGGGGAAGTCATCCAGCGCGCCGATCCCCATATCGGCTTGTTGCATCGCGCCACCGAAAAGCTCGCGGAAAGCAAGCCGTACAACCAAAGCATCGGCTATATGGACCGGCTCGACTATGTGTCCATGATGTGCAACGAGCATGCCTACGTGCTCGCCATGGAAAAACTCATGGGGATAGAAGCGCCGATTCGAGCGCAGTATATCCGGGTGATGTTCGACGAGATCACGCGCATATTGAATCATCTCCTCTGGCTCGGAACCCACGCGCTGGATATCGGGGCGATGACGGTGTTTCTGTATTGCTTTCGCGAGCGCGAGGATCTGCTGGACTGTTATGAAGCCGTCTCGGGCGCCCGCATGCACGCGACTTATTACCGGCCGGGCGGTGTCTACCGGGACCTGCCGGCGCACATGCCCCAATACAAATCGTCCAAGTGGCATGGAGAGCGGGACGTGCGCAGGCGCAACCGTGCCCGGGAAGGGTCGTTGCTGGACTTCGTCGAGGACTTCACCGAGCGGCTCCCCGGATATGTGGACGAATACGAGGCCTTGCTCACAGACAATCGCATCTGGAAGCAACGCACCGTGGGTATCGGGGTGGTGTCCCCGGAACGGGCTTTGCAGCTGGGGTTTACCGGGCCCATGCTGCGCGGCTCAGGCGTGGAATGGGACCTGCGGAAAAAGCAGCCCTATGAGGTCTATGACCGCCTGAATTTCGATATCCCAGTGGGCACGAATGGGGATTGCTACGATCGCTACCTGGTCCGGATCGAGGAGTTCCGCCAGTCCAACCAGATCATCCGGCAATGCGTCGATTGGCTGCGTAAAAATCCCGGTCCGGTGGTGGTTCCGGACTACAAAATCACACCCCCATCCCGTGAGGAAATGAAGGCCGACATGGAGGCCCTCATCCACCATTTCAAGCTGTTCACGGAGGGGTTCTGCATTCCGGAAGGGGAGGCCTATGCGGCGGTGGAGCACCCCAAGGGGGAGTTCGGCATCTACCTGATCTCCGATGGAGCCAATAAGCCCTACCGCCTGAAGATCCGGGCGCCGGGTTTCGCGCATTTGGCGGCGTTGGACGAAATGGGCCGCGGACATATGCTGGCGGACGTGGTTGCGCTGATCGGCACCCAGGATATCGTGTTCGGGGAGATTGACCGATGATGGCCGTGCACAGACTGGGACCGGGAGGGTTGTTCTGATGGCCGACCGCGGCCGGGAATCGATGATTGAGTGCCTAAGCGCCAGTTCGCGGGCGGAGATCGATCATTGGATCGCCAAGTATCCCGAGGATCGCAAGCAGTCCGCAGTGCTGTCGGCACTTACTATTGCCCAGGCACAGAACGATGGATGGCTGACGCCGGAGTTGATGGACGCGGTAGCCGAGTACCTGGGGATGCCGCGGGTCTCGGTCTACGAGGTGGCCACTTTCTATTCGATGTTGTACACCAAGCCGATCGGGCGCCACAAAATCGCGATTTGCAACAATATATCGTGCATGCTCTGTGGCGCCGAGGAGATCATCCGGCATGTCGAGCAACGCCTCGGTATCCGGCTCGGTGAGACTACCCCGGATGGGAATATCACCCTGAAGGTCGAGGAGGAATGCTTGGCGGCTTGTGCGGGGGCACCGATGATGGCCGTCGACGGCCATTACCACGAGCATCTGACACCCGCGAAGGTGGATGCCATCCTGGACAGTTTGGAGTAACAAGATGGAGGCGCAGATCTGTTTCGCAACCTTGCGGTTCGATGAACCATGGACGATGGAAACCTATCGCAAGGTCGGTGGCTACCAGGCGTGGGAAAAAATCCTAAAAGAGAAGACGCCGCCGGAAACGATCATCGAAATGGTGAAGAAATCCGCGTTGCGCGGGCGCGGAGGCGCTGGCTTTCCGACCGGGCTCAAGTGGAGCTTCATGCCGCGGAACGCCCCGGTGCAGAAGTACATCGTCTGCAATTCGGACGAAAGCGAGCCGGGCACCTGCAAGGATCGCGATATCCTGCGTTTCAATCCCCACGCCGTGATCGAAGGCATGGCCATCGGCGCCTACGCTATGGGTGCGACGGTCGGTTACAATTATCTGCGTGGAGAGTTTCATCATGAGCCCTTCGAGCGCTTCGAGGCGGCTCTGAAGGAGGCTCGTGCTGCCGGACTGATCGGACGCGATATCCTCGGTTCCGGAGTGGATTTCGAATTGCATACCCACCTGGGTGCCGGCGCCTATATTTGTGGTGAGGAGACCGCGTTGCTGGAATCCCTGGAGGGCAAGAAGGGCCTGCCTCGGTTCAAGCCGCCGTTTCCCGCCAACTATGGTCTCTATGGTCGACCCACTACGATCAACAATACCGAGACTCTCGCCTCGGTCCCATCGATCATCCGCAATGGACCCGAGTGGTTTCTAGGTCTTGGGCGTCCCAACAACGGCGGGGTCAAGGTGTTTTCGGTCTCCGGTCACGTCAACCGACCCGGGAACTACGAGGTTCCGCTGGGCATGCCTTTCAAGGACCTGCTGGCGCTGGCGGGTGGTGTGCGTCATGGGCATGTGCTCAAAGCGCTGATCCCCGGCGGCTCGTCCATGAAGATCCTGCCGGCGCATGTCGCCATGGAACTCGACATGGACTACGACTCCTTGCAGAAAGCGGGTTCTGGGTTGGGTTCCGGCGGCGTGATCGTGATGGATGACAGTACCTGCATGGTGCGGGCTCTGATGCGAATCTCGCGGTTCTACTACGCGGAATCCTGCGGCCAGTGCACGCCGTGTCGGGAGGGTTGCGGCTGGTTGTATCGGGTATTGACCCGAATCGAGAACGGCCAGGGGCGGCCCGAAGATCTGAACTTGTTGACCAGCGCCGCCGGACAGATCGAGGGCCACACCATCTGTGCCTTCGGTGACGCCGCTGCTTGGCCGGTGCAGAGTTTCGTACGCCACTTCCGGGCGGAGTTCGAGCATCACATCGAGCACAAGTGTTGTCTGGTGGGCTCCGACGGTGCCGCCCGGACCGGAGCGGCGGCATGAACGCGACGCCTGATCCTCAGCATGACCTGATCACCGTAGAGATCGACGGGACGCCGTACCGGGTGCGCAAGGGCCAAATGATTATCCAGGTGGCAGACGCGGCGGGGGTCGTGATCCCGCGTTTCTGTTACCACAAGAAGATGCCGGTGGCCGCCAATTGCCGGATGTGCCTGGTGGAGGTTGAGAAGGTTCCAAAGCCGGTCCCGGCGTGCGCCACGCCGGTGGCGGAGGGCATGCGGGTCTTTACCCGCTCGGTACGTGCGTTGTCCGCGCAAAAGGCGGTCATGGAGTTCTTGCTGATTAACCATCCCCTGGATTGTCCGATCTGCGACCAGGGGGGGGAGTGCGAGTTGCAGGACCTCGCACTCGGGTTCGGCGGCAGCATCTCCCGGTTCTCCGAGGGTAAGCGGGTGGTTGCGGACCACGACCTTGGTCCGTTGATCGCCACCGATATGACCCGCTGCATCCACTGTACCCGTTGCATCCGGTTCCTGGATGTTATCGCCGGGCAGAAGGAGCTCGGCGGCATCGGCCGCGGCGAACATATGCGCATCGACACCTATATCGAACGTGGTATCCGTTCTGAAATGTCCGGTAACGTGATCGACGTTTGCCCGGTCGGCGCCCTGACGTCCAAGCCGTTCCGCTTTACCGCGCGCGCCTGGGAGTTGCGGCAGTTTCCGGGCGTGGCGCCGCATGACTCGATCGGTTCAAACATTGCGGTGCATACGCGCGGCGGGCGGGTCATGCGCGTGGTGCCGAGGGAAAACGAGGCGATCAACGAAGTGTGGTTGTCGGACCGCGACCGGTTCAGTTACCAGGGTCTCTACGGGGCCGACCGTCTCGATGGCCCAATGATCCGGCGTGGTGAGCGTTGGGAACCGGCGGATTGGGACGTGGCGTTGGAGCGGGTTCGCGATGGGCTCCATGGCATCGTGGAGCGCGAAGGGCCCGAGCAGCTCGGCGCACTGGTGTCGCCCACGGCGACGTTGGAAGAGCTGTATCTGCTCAATCGGTTGGTACGCGGGCTCGGCAGCCATAACATCGACCATCGGCTGCGCCAGGCGGACTTCCGTGATCAGGATCTGGCTCCGCCGTTTCCTTGGCTGGGCCAGTCCATCGAGGATCTGGAGAGTCTTGACGCCGCGCTGTTGATCGGCTCGAACGTGCGCCACGAACAACCGATCGCGGCGCACCGGCTGCGCAAGGCGGCGTTGGGCGGTGCGCGGGTGATGGTTATCAACCCCATCGATTTCGAGTTCCACTTCCCGGTGACCGAGACCGTTGTGACGGATCCCGCCGGTATGGTCCGGGCCGTGGCCGGCTTGGCGAAGGCCCTGGCGCAGGAGACCCGGACCGCGGTGCCCGCGCGGGTCGAGGCGTGTCTCCAGGGGGTGGTCCCGGATGTCGCGGCGAAGTCGATGGCCCGGGTGCTGAAGGAGACGCGCAGGGGGGCGGTCCTGTTGGGCAATCTGGCCATCGCCCACCCGGACTTGGCCCTGCTGCGTGCCCTTGCCGGACTGATCGCCGAGGCGTGCGGTGCGCCCCTGGGCTATCTGCCGGAGGCCGCCAACAGCGCCGGCGCCTGGTTGGCGGGAGCGGTCCCGCACCGGAATGCGGGCGCTATACCGGTAGACGTTGCGGGGCTACACGTCGCAGCCATGATGGAGGCGCCACGCAAGGCGCTGCTGTTGTTCAACGTGGAACCGGAGTTCGATTGCCATGACGCCGCGCGGGCCCATGACGCAGCGCGCGCTGCGGAGTTCACCGTGGTGCTGAGTCCCTACGGCAGCGAGGCGATGAAGGCCTACGCAGATGTAATGCTCCCGATTGCACCGTTCACGGAAACCTCCGGGACCTACGTGAATGTCGAAGGCCGGTGGCAGAGTTTCCAGGGGGCATCCGCCCCGCAGGGCGCATCACGTCCAGGGTGGAAGGTATTACGGGTGCTGGGTAATTTGCTCGATCTCCGCGATTATGACTATGGAAGCTCGGAGCAGGTGCGGGACGAACTGCGCCGGTGCTGCGGTGAGCTGCGCCCAGACAATCACATCCATGGTGGCGCGGCCCTGAGTCTGACGACGCCGGTGGGCGGCTTGACCCGTATCGGGGATGTGCCGATCTACAATCTGGACCCCTTGGTGCGGCGCGCGGCGGCGCTGCAAAAGACCGACTACGCCTCCGACGCCGTGGCTCGGGTTCATCCGGGCATGATCCAACGCCTGGGCTTGACCGAAGGGCGTAACGTCTCGGTATCGCAAGGCGAGTACCGTGCGATCGTGCCGGTGCAAGGCGACACACGTGTCCCCGACGGCTGCGTCTGGTTGCCGGCAGCGCTTGCGGGCACCGTGGGCTTGGGCCCCGCGATCGGACCCATCGTGGTGGAACCGACCTGATGATGATGAGCGCCAGTACCCAGTGTTGCGTGCATACCACCGGAGGGGTTTCTGCGCGTCATGATTGAGAGCCTGCAGACTGTCTGGAGCGCGCTGCCCGGAGACATCCGTATCCCGGCGCTTATTGTCGCCAAGATCGTCGTGATTCTGGTGCCGCTGTTGCTGTCGGTCGCTTATCTGACGTTTGCTGAGCGTAAGATCATCGGCTACATGCAAGCGCGGATCGGGCCGCAGCGGGTAGGTCCGCGTGGCTGGCTGCAACCGATTGCAGACGCACTAAAACTCCTGCTCAAGGAGATCATCGTACCGGCAAATGCCAACCGGTTCCTGTTCCTGCTTGCACCGGTACTGAGCATCGGCCCGGCATTGGCAGCGTGGTCGGTGATCCCCTTTGGCAACGGGATGGTGTTGGCCAATGTCGATGCAGGGCTGCTGTTCGTTCTGGCCCTGACCTCCATGGGTGTCTATGGAATCATCATCGCCGGTTGGGCCTCCAACTCGAAGTATGCGTTTCTCGGCGCTATGCGGTCGGCGGCCCAGATGGTGGCCTATGAGATCGCGATGGGGTTCGCCTTAGTAGGTGTCCTGATGGCGGGCGGAAGTCTGAATCTGAACAAGATCATTCTGGCGCAGCAGGGGGGGGTGGGGCACTGGTTTTGGCTCCCGCTGCTCCCGCTGTTTTTGATTTACTTCATCTCGGGTGTGGCGGAAACAAATCGAGCGCCGTTCGATGTGGCGGAGGGGGAATCGGAGATCGTCGCGGGTTTCCATGTGGAGTATTCCGGGATGGCCTTCGCCGTATTCTTCCTGGCCGAATATGCCAACATGATCCTCATTTCGGCGCTGGCCCCTGTGCTCTTCCTTGGCGGCTGGTTGTCCCCGTTCGAGGGGACGGCGTTGCAGAGCCATGTGATCTGGGTGCCAGGACTGGTGTGGTTGTTGATGAAGACCGCCTTTTTCCTGTTCCTGTTTCTTTGGTTCCGCGCTACCTTTCCCCGTTACCGCTATGATCAGATCATGCGCCTCGGCTGGAAGGTCTTTATTCCCATTACCATCGTTTGGCTGTTCGTGGAAGGCGCTGCGATCTTGTTGCACGTCAGACCCTGGTTTGCTTGAGGGCACGGAAGATGCGCGCGATCCGGAATTACGTAAAGAGTCTGTTTCTGTGGGAACTATTCGTCGGGCTTCGGGTGACCGGCCGGTATCTGTTCGCCAGGAAGATTACCTTAATGTATCCGGAAGAGAAGACCCCTCAGTCACCACGGTTCCGAGGACTGCATGCATTGCGCCGGTATCCGAATGGCGAGGAGCGTTGTATCGCCTGCAAGCTGTGCGAAGCCGTATGTCCGGCACTCGCGATCACGATTGAATCAGAGCCACGCGCCGACGGGACGCGCCGTACCACGCGCTATGACATCGATCTGTTTAAGTGTATATTTTGTGGCTTCTGCGAAGAATCCTGCCCAGTGGATTCGATTGTGGAGACCCGGATTTTTGAATACCACTACGAGAATCGCGGCGAGCAGATCCTGACCAAGGATAAGCTGTTGGAGATCGGGGATCGTTACGAGGCGCAGATCGCCGCGGATCGCGCTGCGGATGCTTGCTACCGTTAAACGTATGCATAAGGCCCTCAAGGGCCGGGCGCACTGCCATTCAGCAGCACAGGAAACCGGTCGAGAATGAGTTTCGATCAAGTTTTGTTCTACTTCTTCGCGATTGTGCTCGTCATCGCCGGCTTGCGCGTAATCACCGTGCGCAACCCGGTGCATGCCGCGCTGTTTCTGGTCCTGGCGTTCTTTTCCAGTGCCGCCCTATGGCTGTTGCTGGACGCCGAATTCCTGGCACTCGTGTTGGTGCTGGTGTACGTCGGGGCAGTGATGGTGTTGTTCCTGTTTGTCGTGATGATGCTGGACATCAATATCGCGGTGCTGCGCGATGGTTTTATCCGGAATCTGCCGGTCGGGATATTTGTGTCCCTGCTCATCGTAGCGGAGATGAGCATGGTTCTGGTGCGGGCGTTTTCCGCCCCCAGCGGCACGGCCGTGGTGCATCATGGAGCGGATTTCAGCAATACGCGCATGCTTGGCGATGTGCTGTATACGCACTACGTCTATCCCTTTGAGATTGCCGCCGTGATCCTGCTGGTGGCTATCATCGCCGCAATCACGCTGACTCTGCGCAAACGGCCGGGAACGCGGCATCAGGACCCAGCCCGGCAGGTTCAGGTGCGCCGCAAGGATCGGGTCAGGTTGGTGAAGATGGCGTCGGAAAAGAAGGGGTGACGGGGCATGGGGCGGAGAGATTCCTATGGTGCCGAAATGCTCACGGGACGCCCCGGCGCGCCCATCGGTCGCGCGCTACATAGGACCGTGGATTTATGATCAATCTGTTGGAATATCTGATTTTGGGTGCGATCCTGTTTTGCATGGGGGTTGCCGGGATTTTTCTTAACCGGAAAAACGTGATCGTCTTGCTGATGTCCATAGAACTCATGTTGTTGGCCGTGAACATGAATTTCATCGCCTTCTCGCATTTCAACAACAATATTGCGGGCCAGATATTCGTGTTTTTCATATTGACCGTCGCCGCGGCGGAATCCGCCATCGGACTTGCGATACTGGTGGTGCTGTTCCGGAACCGGGGTTCGATCAACGTAGAGGATATCAACTCCCTTAAGGGTTGATGCAAGGATCTCTGGGCCGCTCTCCGCATGGAAAATGTCTATCTCGCAATCGTGCTGGGTCCACTGGTAGGGGCTCTGGTTACGGGGATCTTCGGGCCCCGGATCGGGCGTGCGCCGTCCCACTTGATCACTATCGCCGGGGTTGGGATGTCCTTCGTCCTGTCCCTTGTCGTTCTGAAACATCTGGTCATCGATGGTGCGCCGCCCTTCGATGGGCCGGTTTATACTTGGCTGGTGTCCGACGGGCTGCGCGTTGACATCGGTTTTTTGGTGGACCGGCTCAGTGCACTGATGATCACCGTGGTGACCTTCGTATCCCTGATGGTTCATATCTACAGCATCGGGTATATGCGCGACGATCCGGGGTACACCCGTTTTTTCAGCTACATTGCATTGTTTACCTTCGCGATGCTGATGCTGGTCATGGCCAACAATTTCCTGCAGCTGTTTTTCGGCTGGGAAGGGGTCGGCTTGGTATCCTATCTCCTGATCGGCTTCTGGTACGATCGGGAGTCGGCCATCTTTGCCAGTCTCAAGGCCTTTCTGATAAATCGCGTAGGTGATCTAGCGTTTATACTCGGTATTGCGTTGGTGCTGTTGTACTTCAATACCCTGAATTATGCCCCGATCTTCCGGGTGGCGCCGCTGGTAGCCGATCTCAATATGCAGATCATCCCGGGGATGGACTGGTCGGTAGTGACCGTTATTTGCCTGCTGCTGTTCGTCGGTGCCATGGCCAAGTCCGCCCAGGTCCCGCTGCACGTCTGGTTACCGGACTCCATGGAAGGCCCGACGCCGATCTCGGCCCTGATCCACGCGGCTACCATGGTGACGGCCGGGATTTTCATGGTCGCGCGCCTTTCACCGTTATTCGAGCTGTCCGATACAGCCCTGAGCGTCATCCTGGTCGTGGGTGGCACCACCGCGTTTTTTATGGGCCTGGTCGGTATCGTGCAGAACGATATCAAACGGGTGATCGCCTACTCGACGATTTCGCAGCTTGGATACATGACCGTCGCTTTGGGCGCGTCGGCCTATGCTGCTGCGATTTTCCATCTCATGACCCACGCATTCTTCAAGGCACTGCTCTTTCTCGGTGCCGGATCCGTCATTATTGCCATGCATCACGAACAGGACATGCGCAAGATGGGTGGCCTGCGCAAATACATGCCAGTGACCTATTGGACCTTTTTAGTCGGTGCGTTGGCCCTGTGCGGTATTCCTCCGTTCTCGGGTTTCTTCTCAAAAGACTCCATCATCGACGCGGTGCATGCCTCCCATCTTCCCGGCGCGCAATTCGCTTATTACTGCGTGTTGGGTGGGGTTTTGGTGACGGCCTTGTATACCTTCCGCATGTTCTTCCTGGTATTCCATGGGAAAGAACGCATGGATGAACACACTCGTGAACATCTACGGGAGTCGCCTGCCGTAGTCACCTTTCCGCTGATCATGCTCGCGATACCATCCGCGGTAGTGGGCTATTTCACGGTGGGGACCATACTGTTCGGAAATTTCTTCGGGAGCTCGATCCAAGTGTTGCCAGCCCACGACGTGTTGGCGCACATGGGAGCGGAATTCACGGGACCTGCTGCCATGATGGCGCATGCCCGTCACAGTGTGGCCCTCTGGCTGGCACTGGGGGGCATTTTCCTGACGTGGGTGATCTACCTCCTCCGGCCAACGCTGGCTGGCACGTTGCGACGGGTGTTTTTCCCCCTCTACTACGTATTGGAGCATAAGTATTGGTTCGATGATCTGAACGAACAGATCCTCGCGCCCGGTGCCCGCTTAATCGGGCGGCTGTTGTGGCGCATTGGCGACTTACGGTTGATTGATGGGCTGATGGTCAACGGGAGCGCCTGGCTGGTAGGCCGCTGGGCAGCTGTCTTCCGGCGCATTCAATCGGGCTATCTCTATCACTATGCTTTTACCATGCTCATCGGCCTTTTGCTGTTCCTGAGCTGGTTCGTGGTTCGCTGAAGGGGAAGGAAACCGATTGATGCACGGCCACTGGCCTTTGCTGAGCATGGCAATCTGGACGCCCATCGTCGGTGGGGCGCTGGTCCTGCTTTCCGGCGACAAGGCGCCGGATGGCGCGCGGCGTATCGCACTTCTATTTGCCGTGGTTACGTTTCTGATCACCATTCCGCTGTATACCGGCTTCGATATTTCGACCGCCAGTATGCAGTTCCAGGAGCACCGTCCGTGGATTCCCACGTTCCACATCTTCTATTTCCTGGGGGTGGACGGCATCTCCATGCCGCTGATCCTGCTCACGGCCTTCATGACCGTCTTGGTCATCATCGCCAGCTGGACCTCCATCCAGCAGAAGGTGGCCCAGTACATGGCCGCTTTCCTGATCATGGAAGGCCTGATGATAGGGGTTTTTTCCGCGCTGGATGCGATCCTGTTCTACGTGTTCTGGGAGGGGATGCTGATCCCCATGTTCCTGATCATCGGGATCTGGGGTGGCCCGCGCCGTGTCTACGCTACGATCAAGTTTTTTCTGTATACGTTTCTCGGGTCGGTACTGATGCTGGTAGCCCTGATTTATCTGGGTTTCCAGGCCCACAGCTTTTCGATATTGGACTTCCAAGCCCTCCGGCTCACGCTCGATGAGCAGGTGCTTATTTTTATCGCCTTCCTGTTGGCGTTCGCGGTCAAGGTGCCCATGTGGCCGGTACATACCTGGCTGCCGGATGCCCATGTGGAAGCGCCTACCGGGGGTTCCGTGATCCTGGCGGCCGTCATGCTGAAGATCGGCGCCTATGGTTTTTTGCGCTTTAGTCTTCCGATCGCCCCGGACGCGAGTCAGGAACTCGGCTGGCTGATCATCACGATGTCGCTTATCGCGGTCGTTTATATCAGTCTGGTGGCGTTGGTCCAGGATGATATGAAGAAGCTGATCGCCTATTCATCCATCGCCCATATGGGTTTCGTGACCCTGGCCTTCTTTATCCCGTTCACCATTGAGGCGAACAGTGGATCGACGCAGGGCGCCGCCATGGGCATCGAAGGTGGCTTGGTGCAGATGATCTCGCATGGGTTCATCTCCGGGGCACTGTTCCTCAGCGTGGGTGTCCTCTACGATCGGATGCACACGCACAAGATCGCCGAATATGGCGGCGTCGTGAACCGGATGCCGGTCTTCGCAGCGTTAGCGGTACTTTTCGCGATGGCCAACTCCGGGCTCCCCGGGACTTCGGGGTTCGTCGGGGAATTCATGGTGATACTCAGCAGTATGAAGGCGAATTTCTGGTACGCGTTCCTGCTGGCGACGTCCCTGGTAACGGGGGCCGCCTATACCCTGTGGCTGGTAAAACGGGTCATCTTCGGCGCGGTGGCCAACGATCGGGTGGCGGTCCTGGATGACCTGAATGCGCGTGAATTCCTGGTTCTGGGCTTGCTCGCGGTGGCGGTGCTCGTGCTCGGGGTCTGGCCGGCACCGTTGGTGGATGTCATGCATGTGTCGGTGCAGAACCTGTTGAGTCACATCATGGTGTCGAAGCTGTGACCAGCCTATATCAGAAGCGCTTTGGGGTCTGCCGTACGGGGTGGTTCCCGCAGCTCCGGATTGATGTGGACGGGCCCGGCACTGCATGTGCCGGGCGCCGGGCGCTACGGACGGAAATATGAACCTCGAAATGCCCAATCTCATGTTGGTCGCCCCGGAGCTGTTTGTGCTCGGGATGGCCTGTCTGGTTCTGGTGGTGGATCTGTTCCTGACGGACGCCCAACGCGGATTCACCTATCTCCTCTCGCAAGTGACCCTGCTTGGCGCATTTCTTTTGACGTTGTGGATCCACTCCGGCGTGGCGCGGCATACCTTTGGGGGCTCTTTTGTCAGCGACGACATGAGTCAGTTGCTTAAACTTGTTGTCTATGTCTTGACCAGTGCGGTGTTCGTGTATTCCCGTGATTATCTGCGGGATCGGGACCTGTTCAAGGGTGAGTATTTCGTGCTGGGGCTTTTCGGCATGCTGGGCATGATGATCATTATCTCCGCCCATAGTCTCTTGACCGTCTATCTCGGGCTCGAACTGTTCTCCCTGTCGCTGTATGCGATGGTAGCTTTCGACCGGGATTCGATCCGGGCATCCGAGGCCGCCATGAAATATTTTGTGCTGAGCGCGCTGGCGTCGGGTACGCTGCTTTACGGCTTGTCGCTCCTGTATGGGGTCACCGGTACCCTGGACATGACCCAGGTGGCGACACTCGCGGCCCATCCCGCCAGCGACCATCGAGTGTTGCTGCTCGCCCTGGCGTTTGTCTTGGTGGGGGTTGCGTTCAAATTTGGCGCCGCTCCCTTCCATATGTGGATTCCGGATGTCTACCAGGGGGCGCCCACCAGCGTGACCCTATACCTGAGCGTGGCTCCGAAGGTCGCCGCCTTCGCCATGGCGGTTCGTCTGCTGGTGGATACCCTGGGGCCGCTGCAGGCCAGTTGGGGCCCTATGCTGATGGTGTTGGCGGTCCTATCGCTGGCCGTTGGTAACGTGATCGCCATCGCGCAGACCAATATCAAGAGGATGCTGGCCTATTCCACGATCGCTCACATGGGCTTCCTGCTGCTTGGGTTGCTGGCGGGGACCCAAGGCGGTTATTCGGCCGCCCTGTTCTACGCCGTGGTGTATGCCCTGATGTCCCTGGGGGCCTTCGGGGTAGTGATCCTGTTGAGCCGCGCCGGTTTCGAAGCGGAAGAGCTGGACGATTTCAAGGGCCTGAACCAGCGCAGCCCCTGGTTCGCGTTCATGATGTTGATCGTGATGTTTTCCATGGCCGGCGTACCGCCCACCGCGGGTTTCTATGCCAAGCTGGCGGTATTGCGGGCGGTGGTCGACGTGCACCAGAGCTGGCTAGCGATAGTGGCGGTCCTGTTCTCGCTCATCGGTGCGTTCTACTACCTTCGGGTAGTGAAGCTGATGTATTTCGATGCCGCGGAGGAGAATGCCCAGCCACTGGGCAGCGGTCTCGAGATGCGTTTGGTGCTGAGCGCCAACGGCCTGCTTCTCCTCGCGCTGGGTATCTACCCGAGCGTCTTGCTGGCGCTGTGTGGGGTCACCATCGGCTGAGGCATCTGCCTCCCGGCGGGTGTGCCTGCCGGACCCGTTGCCGTCCTCGACTCTCCGTAGTCTTTCGACTGGGCCTCGATCACCGGGTTGCATGGCAGCCTGTGGATGCGCGTTTCTGTCCGGATCTCCCCGGTATATATGTCCTTAAAATAACTACGGAACAGTAAGTTAAATGAACTTTATGCGAAAATATCTGTCCCTGCCGGGAAGTTGACATTTGGTGACTCGGGTCCAATACTGTGACGCGCCGCACAGACGGGACGAGCGCGCCGGTGGCCTCTGGGCCGCGGATCGAGCACATCACCACGCGCGTATCGATATCGAGGGCAAGGCCTGCGGGCCGTGCCCCGGGACTGGGTCAATCGTGTATGGGCGGCCGGTGTAGCACCGGGGCCCATGCGTAGGCGGGGTCGGCCGCCGAAAAATGACAAGAGGAGTAAATTAGTCATGAATCATCCTGTTCGCAACCGAGTGCGCCATGCGGCGTTCTTCGGGCTTATGGCTTTTGTCGGTATTTCCGGAGCTCTAGCGGTCACGGCCACCGCCGATGCCGCGAGCATTACGCTGACGCCGTTTGGTACCGTGGGCGGTAGTGCGGGAATCAACGAACATTGGGTGCAGGTCACGTCTACCTGGCAGGGGCCGAGCTATAATTCGAGCGGCGCGTCAGCGACGGCCCTGGATGGCATCTCCTCGCTGGCGGATGCCAGCGCCGCTTTGAGCTTGCCGGCCAGTAACTCAAATGTGTTGGCGACCTTCGATGGAGTCCAGCCGGGCCCAATCAACTATGCCAATACGGCCTTCAACACCGATCCCTATTCCCAGCCGGCCTACGGTACCGGCACGCTGCCGCCGTTGTTCAACGCCAGCACCCCATCTGCCCAGCAGATCAATTATGCGGGACACTTCTGGGGCTTCCTGAACGTGCCCACGTCGGGTCTGTATAACTTTGGTGTGCTCGCTGATGACGGGTTCACCTTTACCCTGACCGGCGCGAATGGGAACTTTGAAACCATGGGGCTGGACGGTCTAAACACGCGTACTTACACCTACTTCGGTACCAATCTCAATCTGTCCGGCGGGCTATACCGGTATGATCTGATCGGGTATAACCGGCTGCAGAACGGCGTAGTGCGTCTGCTGCAGGGGTCCGGGACCGGGGCTTGGAATCCGACCACCATCTCCGCGGGGAACTTCTATACCTCGATTGCGCCGGTTCCTCTTCCGCCGAGTGTTTGGCTGCTGGGGTCCGGGTTGATCGGGCTTGCCGCCGTTGGTCGGCGCCGCCACCCAGGGCAGCGGCCGAATCGTCGGGATTGACCGGGCCGTGGGGTCGGGGGCGGATCCGCCAGGACCGCGTTCTGGGGTCCTGGGGCGGCTTTGGACGGCAGACATCTGAGCCTTCCAGGACCGTGCCGGACTAAGGCCCGGGATCGGGCTCGGGAGCGGTATCCGGCGGCCGGTCTCGGGACCGGCTGCTACCCGGGGCCGCCGTCGGATTGCCCCCGACCCTTCCGGACTGTACAACGCCACGCCACTGGCGGATCATGAAGCCCTTCGAAATTGATCAGCAAGAATAACAACGGGTCGTCCATGAACCCGAGAACCGTTGCGGTACCGCCTCCTGCGGAAGTGGTTACGGTCGGCGCGTGCGCCGGATGGGGTTGTTTCGCCTCGCAGCGCCGACGCAGCGGGTTTGAGACTACCGCCGGATGTGGAGGTGGTTCAGCGCAGCAGGGACCCTCCGTGACCTTGCCATTAGGAAGATTCCCATGATCCGCGCACCGTTGCGCCCAGCGTGGCGCCGCCTGTGGCACGTGCTGTTGGTGATGCTGGGTTGGGTGATCTATTTTGGGTTCTGGTGGAAAGTGTTGCGTGGACCCACGGACGTGGGTCCTTTGTTCGTGGTAATTCCGTTTATCATCGTGATGGTTCCCGCTATAACTCTATATTGGATTCTGCACAACCTGCGGTTATACCGTGCGCGTGACGCGCGCCGCGGCTCTTCCATCGTCGCCGATCACTACGAGCGGGATTGGCACGGCCGGCGCGTCGTCGCCGACTGGGACGAGGTGCATCGGGCACGGGAAGTCGTGATCCGCTCCGAAGAGGGGATCAAACGCTATCGCGTGCGCGTGGATGGGGGTGCGGGATCATGACCGGCATCGTTCCGGTTCTGGAGGCGATCCAGCGCAACGACGTCTACCTGGTCGCGCTGGTCTTCTTCGCTGTATATCCGATTTTGACCAGCGTCGTCTGGATGACGACCTCGTTCTTTTTCTGGTTCCGCCGCGAGAAGGACAGCCCAGCGCTTGCGGCGCTGGAATCCGCGCCCCTGGTTTCGGTGCTGATTGCGGCTCACGACGAGGAACAGGTCATCGGCCGCGCCCTGGACGCGGCGTGCGCGCTGGATTACCCATCCTTCGAGGTGGTGGTGGTAGATGATGGTTCCACGGACCGTACGGCGTCCATCGTCGGGCAATATGTTCAGCAGGGCAGAGTGCGCCTGATCCGCAAGCAACAGAACGAAGGTAAGGCGATGGCGCTGAACGACGCCCTGCCGTGCCTGAATGGCGAGATTGTGTTGATCATGGATGCGGATGCAGAGCCTCAGCCTGAGGTACTGCGTTATATGGTGCCGCACTTCTCGAGTTCCCGAGTGGGCGCCGTGACCGGAAATCCGCGCGTGTACAATGTTGGTTCGCTGCTGTGCCGCCTGCAACTCATCGAGTTCACTTCCATCGTGAGCCTGCTGCGTCGCTCGCAGCGGGTGTGGGGCCGTATTCTTACGGTGTCAGGCGTGGTGACGGCGTTTCGCAAGTCGGCGTTATTGGACGTGGATGGCTTTAGCCCCGATATGCCCACCGAGGACATCGAACTGACCTGGAAGCTTCAGAAGCGCTTCTGGGACGTACGCTACGAGCCCAATGCGGTGTTGCTCATGCGGGTGCCGTCTACCCTTCGTGGCTTGGTCCACCAACGTCTGCGGTGGGCGCGTGGGCTCATGCAGGTAATGCGCCGGCATCACGACGTGATGACCCATTGGCGGTTCCGGCGTCTGTGGCCGGTGTTTGTGGAAGCGGCGTTGTCCACGTTGTGGGCGGTATGTTTCGTCATTCTCACCATCCTTTGGATCGTCTCCTACAGTGTCGGCTACCCCCCGGTGGGCGCGCATCCGATCCCGAATCTCTGGGGTATGCTGATCGCCACCTTTGCGCTGGCCCAGCTGTTGGTCGGATCGCTGATGGATCGGCGCTATGACCCGGAAACCCTGAAATACTATCCCTACGCGGTGTTCTACCCGATCATCTACTGGATGATTATGTCGCTGACCACGGTCATTGCGTTACCGGCCCTGTTCCGTAAACCCGTGCGCGGATCGATACGCTGGACCACCAAGCGGGAAGTGGAAAAGGAGTAGGGGCGGTATGCAGAGCCGACGAATTGCCGCGCTGGTGGGATGTTTTATGCTGGCGATCGCTTGTAGTGCCGCTGCCGGGGGCCTGCAGGATGCCCGCGCGTTGGTGAAACAAGGCCGGTACGGAAAGGCGCTGACTGAATATCAGGCATTGCTGCGCCAGAAGCCGACGGATGCCGACCTGCTCATCGAGGCGGCCCGCGTGTACGGATGGGCCAATCGGCATCGCGAGGCCATCGAGCTCTACCGGCGGGTGTTGCGGGTGGCCCCTGCACGGGGCAAGGACGTCGTCTTGCCATTGGCTTGGCAACTGGTCTGGGCACAGCGGCCGTTGGAGGCAGTACCTGATTTCACCGCCTATCTGCGCCTGCATCCGGCGGACCGCAAGGCACGGTTGGGTCTGGGAGACGCGCTGCGCGCGAGTGGACGCCTGCAGGACGCCATGGCGGAGTACCGCCAGGTGCTGGCGGCGGATCCGGGCAGTGTGGAGGCGCGTCTCGGGGTGGCGCGGGTCCTGGTGCGCCAGCACCACTATCCGGCCGCGCTGGCGCAGTATGATCAGCTGTTGAAACGGCGCCCGGACGACGCGGACCTGCTGATCGAGACCGCCCGGGTATACGGCTGGAATAATCAAAACCACGAGTCCGCCGAGTTGTATCAACGAGTGCTCCGGGTTGCCCCGGCGCGGCGCAAGGACGTGGTATTGCCCCTGGCTTGGCAGTTGGCCTGGTCCGGTCATCCCCGCACGGCGGTGCCGTATTTCCGGGAGTACCTGGCGGGTCATCCGGATGATCGCCGTGCACGGCTTGGACTGGCGGACCTGTTGGCCGGTAACCGCGATTTCAAGAGGGCCATGGCGGAATACCAGCGGGTGCTGACCGCAGACCCCGAGAACTGGGACGCACGGCTCGGGGTCGCGCGGCTCTTGACGAGTGAGCACCAATATCCCGCGGCACTTGCGGGCTACCAGGCCCTGTTGCACCAACGGCCGAAGGATCCGGACCTGCTGATCGAGGTGGCGCGGGTATACGGCTGGAACAACCAGAACCGCCAGTCTGCCGAACTCTACGAACGTGTGATCCAGGTGGCGCCGGAGCGCCGCAAGGACGTGATTCTGCCCTTGGCTTGGCAGTTGACCTGGTCCAGCCAGCCCGCGGTGGCGGTGCCCCTGTTCCGGGAATATCTGGCCGCCCATCCCGGCGCCCATGACGTACGCGTTGGGCTCGGCGACGCCTTGGCCGACAGCGGGCACCTGAAATCCGCCGTGGTGCAATATCAGCAGGTCCTTGCGGCAGACTCCAGCAACCGTAGCGCCGCGTATGGGGAAGGTCGGGCGCTAGCTTGGGAGGGGCGCTACCGGCAGGCAGAACAGGTGTACCGGCGCCTGTTGCAACGGGACCCGCAGGACGTGGATGCGCGCGCGGGCTTGGCGCAGGTGCAGAACTGGAGTGGGCTGAACCGCCAGGCGGCGCGGGAGCTGGGTGCGCTGGTGCGCAGTCACCCTCAGCGGCACGACCTACTGCACGACTTGGCGACCGCTCAGTACTGGTCCGGGTTCGACGACCGGGCCCTGGCGACGTTGAAAGGGCAGACCAGTCCCGCGGATGTGGCCCTGCGCCGGCACATCCAGGAGGGCTTGGCGCCTACCGTATCCAGTTACCTGGACGCGTCCACCGACAGCGACAAACTCCATATCCTGGCCCTAAGCCTGAACGCCACCTACCATTTCGGCGCTGCCCGCTGGTTGGGTGCGGCCTACCGGATCGCCCGGTTGCAGCAAGATAACCCGGCGATCCCGGCGCATGACCGCCTCTACGGGCGCGAGGTCCTGATCAGCGGCGGACAACGGTTGGGCGGACTGGAAACGCCGTGGGGGGTCGTCTGGCCGTCGCTGTCCCTCGGGGCGCGCAACTATGCCCGCTGGGAGACCTTCGCGTGGCGGGCCAACGCCAAATGGCTGCCCACCGACCGGTGGCGTGTGGACGTCTATGCCGGCAACGAGGTCATCGAAAACATCCGCTCGATTCAGAACCACGCCACCTTCACCTCCCTGGATACGGACGTGAGTTACCAGCCGTGGCGCCGGATCAACGTGGGCGCCGGGCTCGGCGCCGGCACCTTTGGGGATCTCCAGGGCGACTCCAACCTGCGCCGGCGCTTCCGTAGCCACGTGCTCGGCGTGTTGTTTTTCCATCCCCGGATCACCGCGGAATGGAGTTTCCTGTATTTCAACGACACCAATCCGAGCGTGCAGGTCGGTTACTACAACCCGCAGGCCTACACGGAACACCGCCTGACGCTGGGCTACCAGACCAACTGGCGGGGCTGGCACCTGGATATCCATGGCGGAGGCGGGCATCTGACCGAGGATCTTGGCAGTTCCAACTGGCTGTATTTCTGGCAGGTGGCGCTGAACCGGAATTTCGGTACCCCAGGGGAATTCCAGCTGGCAGTGGGGCGTACCGATTCCAAGCAATTGGCGAGTGCCACTTCCGGCGGCTATCAGCGAACCTACGTCAGTCTCGGCTACATCTATCGGTTCTAGCGAGCTGATTCGCCAGTGGGAGTCTCAATTCGCCGCGTGCGACAGCGCTTGAAAAAGCGCCCGCTTGTTTGTAGACTCTTCGACCTTCTGATGCGGGGTGGAGCAGTCCGGTAGCTCGTCGGGCTCATAACCCGAAGGTCGCAGGTTCGAATCCTGTCCCCGCTACCAATAAAACAAAGAGTTAGCAGCGCAGTAGACACCGCCCATCGGAATTTGCGACACTGATGTGACAGTGAGCAGCAGGGGAGGGTGTCGTGGCGACGCTGATTCAGCGTTCCGGCCCTACTGGCCGGCGAGTATGGCAGGCGCGGGTGCGCAGGAAAGGCTATCCGTCGATCGCCAGAACATTCGACCGAAAAACGGACGCTGAGGCGTGGGCCCGCCAGGTTGAGGCGGAGATGCAACGCGGGGTGTTCATCTCGCGTATCGAGGCAGAGAACACCACACTGGCCGAGGTCCTGCGCCGGTACGCCTCCGAAGTAACCCCCTCGAAGAAGGGCGCGGCGAAAGAGGAAAGCCGCATCTCCGTCTTTCTGCGCGACCCCATCGCATCCCGGACGCTGGCCGCCCTGGACGGGGCAACGGTGGCCGAGTTCCGTGACCGCCGCCTGAAGATCAACGCCCCCAAGAGCGTGCGAAACGACCTGACGTTGCTGCGCCACGTGCTCCAGGTCGCCGACCGCGAATGGCGGCTGTTCCTGCCGCGCGGCAACCCGGTTGATGCCGTTCGCAAACCGCCGGCGCCCCGTGGCCGCGAGCGGCGGCTATTGCCCGGAGAAGAAACCCGCCTCCTGGCCGCCTGCCGTGCATACGCGGACTCGCGCGCTGGTACGAGCCCCATTGAGTCCCTGGTAATCCTAGCCTTAGAGACCGCCATGCGACGCGGAGAACTCGCCTCAATGCGCTGGGAACACCTGGAGCGCCAGGGTACGGTGCTGCGCGTGCCGGAGACCAAGACCGGCGAGCCCCGCCGGGTGCCGCTGTCCACGCGAGCCCGGGCGGTGCTGGATGCGCTTCCTCGCCGGATCGACGGCTACGTGTGGGGCATCCGGGCGGATAGCATCACCCAAGCTTTCGACCGTGCGGTGAAGCGGGCACGCAAGAACTACGAGGCCGAGTGCCAGGCTAAGGGTGAGAAGCCGGACGGGCGGATGCTACGGGACCTGCGGTTCCATGATCTCCGCCATGAGGCCACGTCCCGGCTGTTCGAGAAGGGGTTGAACCCGATGCAGGCGGCCGCCGTGACGGGGCACAAAACCCTCCAAATGCTCAAGCGGTATACCCACCTTCGCGCCGAGGATCTGGTGGAGCTGTTGGGGTAGCGTGCCAGGAGACAGTGGCTGCCCTGCACCAGCATGATGAAAGACCGCTATTTCGCGGAATACTATCCAAATTCCGGGCTATCGTCAGCAGCACCGTCGCCGTCATTATCAAACGTACGTGCCACTGAAGTTGGAATCGGTTTTCCATGCAGGTGCCGGTAGGGCCGAAAGGCGTAAAACGCGCAGCCGGTTTCCGCTTCAGTGAGTGGACCGACGGTACAGTTCCCGATTCTCCATCGGAGCGCGGGGTCTGCGGAGCCACCCTGGCAGAGGGAGCAGTTGGCCAAAATCGCCAAGGTCCTGGATTTCGGTTTGGCGGGAATTTTTGCACAGGCGTGAAACGCTGAATATTCTCGCCAGCGGCACGCCGTTCGGCCGCTGCCTGTCGGGCTTTTTCGAGCGGCGCGGCGGAGGTGTCTTCAGGGGCGCCGTCTGGAACGGCCATGGGAGGTTCCTCCTAAAGGACAGGGACGTCGGCTGCCAGAAAAACGTAACACTGACTACAGGGCACAGGAGGTATCAGTTTGGAGGGTAACCGTGGACTACGGCCCGTTTCGTCAAAAAAACGGTAGCCGGATAGGGGTATTCGTGTGTGGGGATGGGTTTAGCCATCCTGCAGCCGGCGTATGGCGAGTTCGGCCGTGTAGTGGATGTCGGGGCTGAAGTTCCTGTTGACCACCCACACGAGAAACGATTCATCGGCCTCAGACCATTTCATCCCCCGGTGGGATCGGAACGGGATGTAGACCAGCTCCGCCGGTCTTGCGGCGAACTCGATCACGGATTCGACGGTGCGCAGGTCCGGGCGGCGTTCGCGCAGAAGACGCAATTCGCGCTTGAGCAGATAGGCGGTTACGATCGCGTCCGCGGCGGCCCGGTGGGGATGTAGGCCGGGGGGCAGAGTAACATCGAGATCCAGCCAATACCGCAGCACTTGGTTGCTGTGGCCGGGGGCCTCCGGCCACAAATGCAGGCTCAGACGGTGAGTGCAGAGCCAGGTTTTGTCCCGGAGATCCAGTAGAGCGGCATCGAGATCGGGGGTATGCGCAGCGAAGTGGGTTCCGAGGGCGGAGATGGTAGGTTGAACGGCAGCAAGTTTCGAGGCGCCGATCACATCCCGGTCCGTCAGGTGATGAATCGCTGAGGAGGTCGCCGGGATAGGGATCCCGGGGTCGATCAAGGTATGCATCGTAAGCTCGATGTCGCCGCTCGGATACAAGAGGACGGCCGCTGCCTCGATGGCGCGATCGGCGGCGAGGTCAAGACCGGTGGCCTCGCAATCGGCCACGACGAATGTCGTGTCGGCTAACAACGCGGGCGATTGTCCCGTCCCTGTGGCGCCATCCGGTGCCGACTGCTCGCCTGCGGGTTGCGGGCATGAAACTTGGTGTTCGGGCGGTAACGGGCCGCTGGGTGTCGCCGGGTTGGAAACCAGTTCCGAAGCCCGTAAGAATAGCTTTTGCAGCCAGGTGCGTGCGCGGGCGTCTTTCCCGGCGGCGCGCAGGGCGTACAGGAATTTTGTGGGATCGACGTGTGACAGAACGAACGATACATGTTCCGCCGAAACGGGGCCGGAAAAGCCGATTTCCGCGAGGCGACGATGCAACTGCTCGAGCGTCATCGGCAACGATGGATGAGCTTGTTCGATAGCCATGGGTACAGTCTATCGAACGAAAGGAAAATGCAAGCGGCGAAAAATGGAGAAAAAACGGGCCATCCTTGATTCGAATGGCAGTGAGAGATGTCTATAGAAACATAGGAGTGGAACAGAAAAACGCAAATCCAAAGTCGGCGCGCAGGAACGATAGAACCCGCCTTGGATTTTAAGCCGATCTCCGTGGGGGGTGAGAGTGCCGGCTGCCACGGGCGGACATTTCTAAATCGACGCTCGCTTTTTTGAGCGCGAGTGGTGGTGTAAGCCCGCGGGCCGCCCAGCGCAACGCACTGCGCACGTAGGGACTGTCGCGTCCGATTCCGTCGAGTGACTCCTGCATCCATCGCAGGCTCGTCTCGTTCCACCGAGCCGACACAAGGGCCGCCAGTGCGGCATCGGTCAGGCGGCTGTATCCGTCCGGACCGTTTGTGCGTAATTCAAGGAAATCGCAGAACTTCGGCGAGGTCGATGACGATGCAGCGGTAATTATCCTTGTCAACTGCGCTGAGACGCCGTGGTTGAGCGGTGGAAAATCAGGTCCGTCGCTGGGCTGAATGCCCGACCAGGAAACCATGGTGCCGGTGTCGTTCACCGGCGCCTGGGGCATGCCTACCGCGTGGCTCGCTAAGGCGTCGGCATCGTGATTGCTGTCTCGCTGAATCCATCAAGCGGAAACGCCCCGGGGAATCGCTCGCGCGAGCGCGTGGGCCCTGCGATAGAGTGCGTATATTCGTGGATTACGGACCGCATAGTCGCCGGAAAATTGTCGGATGACCAATTCGGAATCCGCAAGACACAACAATTGTTGCGCACCGGACTTCCCCGCAACTTCGATACCGCGGTAAAACGCAAGCCACTCCGCCTCGTTATTGGTTCCATGCCCGGCCGCATCTGAAAAGGATGCGACGGGTGTCCCGTCCGGCGCGCGCAGGATCCCACCGATGCCCATAGGGCCGGGATTGCCGGCACAGGCGCCATCGGACCAGACGAGCTACAAGCCCTGCTTAGGAGCAGGGCTTCCGGAGGTATTCTTGCGCCGGTCACGTTTTTTTTTGCGCTTGGACATGAACGCCCCCTTGTATCGGCGTCGAACGGGCTGTTTTATATTCGGTTGGGGTATGGAAAATGCAAACGCGAGGTGTTGCTAAGGAAATTGGCCGTAATTTATTGGCCGTATTTTCTTTCATCCCTGCATGCACGAGATGTGTGTACGAGGAAACCGCCACGGACCAGCTACATCTGGCGGTGTGAACCCTCTCATTCCCGCACGCGTGGGGAAGACGTGATGTTTCACAGCGTAAACGAGAACGACAACCTTTTATCCCCGCACATGCGGGGAAAACGGCTACCCCCTCCTTCACACCGGACTGCCCAGCAATCGGCGACGTTCGTCGTGCGAGGTAGTCACGTTGCGCGGCACGGGCTTGTGGAGAAACGGAATTACTTTTCCTTCACCGGCGCAGCTGCTCCGCGATGCAGTGCGCCATATCGATTTGGCACCGGGTACGGTGATATCGCGCGCAGTGAGCGCAATGCACACGATCATCTCGACTCGGGTCCGGGCTCGTGCGCGTTCCGGCAGAAAAGGTAGGATTTGGGCGCAATCGCGCGCTGCCTCCGTTCCCGCCCCGGCGCGAAACATCCCGCCCAGGTACTCACGTATCGCGGCCCTTTCCGTGAAAATTTGTGCGACAGTCCCATCCCCGTGCGACAGTCCCACCATCGCGCCGCTCGCTCAAAATTGCTTCGGAAGGCCTGCCTGCTTGAGAACACCGTTCGCGGTGTGACGGGATTTAATCTTGTGGTCAACCGGAAAGCACAAGCCAGTGCGCGGCGAGCGCCATATTTCGTGATCGCCCTTTCCGGGCCGTAAGTATTCGCAGCCTGCAGCCTTCAATATGCGCTTCAGATCTGGCGTGAAGTTCCCCGCCATTAGCCGGCGAGTGCGCGCCCGGACGAAACCATGCGAGCCATTAACTCAAATGGGACGTCAGGACCGTCGGGTACACCGTTCGCGTCAAGCAGTTCGGGCACCATGACCCGGAGCTTTACCAGCAATTCCTCTACCGTGTCGGCCTCGGTGGCTAATCCGGGCACGTCATCGGAAGTGCATACCCATACCTTGGCATCAGGGTCCCATTCCGCCCGGATGAAGAGAGGCGCTGCTACCCGCTGAGTTGCCATTTCCCCCTCCGCTTATGTTTGACATTTCATATGACGTGACATTATGTCGCCTCGCGTCCACCGGCGTCCACTGGTACGAAGCAATATCGGCGGCGCCCGCCCTGGATTAAGAAGCCGGTGGGCTGGGTTCAACGGCGCCCGGCAGCTCTGCCCAATATGAGGAGTTTCTTGAAACTGGCACGAAACACGGTCCATCTGGTGCCCGGGTGCCCGGGTGCGCGGAGAGGGATAGGTGGTGGATACGTGCGTTTTTTTTGCTGAACGCTGGCTAAGCCGCGGGGGGCTCCAGTTGAGGATGAGTCCTCAGGAACCGCGTCTAGGATCCGGCCTGGAACCAAATTATTGATGCGACGGTGGTTTTAGAACAACGGGGACCCGCTCGTCCATGTCGCCCCCCGGTCTTTTTTGCCTCTGCCGCCGCGCGGATGCTCTCCCGCGTCTCGTTGCCGTCGGCGACGAGCAGGCGGCCTCCAGCCCTCGACTCATGAACTGCTCCCGCCAACCTTACGGTATGGTGTGAGTTTCGTGCTTCAACGCGGTAAAACGTCCACCGCTCCACACCTCGGACGGTTCCCGCCCGGGGCTTGCGCCGGGCATGGGGCTGGATGCGCCGGCCAATTTCGTCTCAAGCCATCGCAACAACACCAGCGCCGCATTTTCATCGCGGCCGCAGGCAGCGCCGCAATGCGGGCACTGGTGTTCCCTGTCCGAGATCGTTTTCTTCTCGTCCGGCAATTTCCAGCACGCATGACAGCGTTGTGTCGGCTTGATCTCCCGTGCCGGCGCTTCCTCATACCACGACCCAGCCTCTTCCGCTTTGGTCCTGATCATCTTGAGAAAAGTCGCCGGCGCGGCGGCGTGAATCTCGCGGTTGAGCCCTTTGTTGCGGGCGCCACCGCCATGCACCATGTTCTTTACGGCCAGCGTCTCCGTCGCGATGGCTCCAAACCTTTTCACCAGCCCCGCGCTGGTCTGGTGCATAAAATCTTTGCGCTGCCTGGCCACCTTGACGTGCAGCCTGGCTAAATGCTGAATGGCTCGACGCAGGTTGGACGATACGGGGAATCCCCACCGTCTGCCGCTCAACTGTTGCGCCATGCGAATTTTACCGGAGACTTCCTGCCCCAACCGCTTGAGTTCCGCCAGTTGATTTCGAAGATGGCGGGGATTGGCAACGGTTTCCACACCTTGGGGAGTGGCGATGGTCAGAAACTCTTTCAGGCCCCAATCGAAGGCTCCGATCTCCGTGCCGCGCTCTCGGTGTACGGCATCGACCTCCAGCGTAACGGACGCATACCACTTGCCTGCTGTGTGGAGGATTTCACACGTTTTGGGAACCCCTGGCGTTTTCGCCTTGCCGCAAACGGGCACCTGGCCGACACCCTGTAGATGGCGGGCGACGTGTAGTGCATCGCCAGAGGCGGGCAATCTCGTTGTATTTCGATGCCCCCACTCCGGAAAACCGCCCCGAATCGAGATCGAAATTACGAGCGACCGCACCGAGGTATTCCGCCTTTCGTCTCCGCGCATGCGAGGACATTTTTTGGCGGACTCGTAAACCACACAAACGGCCTTTCGTCCCCGCTATCGATAACGTACGTGGGGACAACGGTCTGGGCGCAATGCTGGCACGGATGCTCGCTGTCTTTCATCCCCGCGTACGCGGGGACAACTTCATCGGCAAACAGCCCGCGACGGGGGGCGCCGGGCTTGCCGGTGCGCGAAGGTGGGCGTCGGGGCGTCGCGTGGAGGGATTCAGCTACGGGCGAGCAGGTTTTTCAGCCGCGTGCGCCGCTCACCGTCGTTTACCCGGTGCAGCGCCAAGCGCAGCGCCTTTTCCTGCCCGACGAACACCGCGTCGCGCTCGGCCCGCGTCAGCCCGGTGTAGATCAGGGGCCGGGTGAGCATGACGTAGTGTTGGGTGGAGAGCGGCATCAGGACGCACGGGTATTGGGCGCCCTGTGCCTTGTGGATGGTGATGGCAAAGGCGAACTCGAGTCCGCTGACCTGCAGTGCGTCGTAATCCACGTCCCGATCTTCGAAACGAACCTGGGGAATCCGCTCAGTCGGATTGACGGTCAGAACCCGGCCAATCTCCCCGTTCATGACCCCAAGATCGTAGTCATTGGTGGTCTGCACCACGCGATCCCCGGCTCGGAAGCCGCCGATCTCGTTCGATGTCCGACCGGATGGCGGCGGATTCAACTGTTCCCGGAGCAATTGGTTAAGGCGTGTGACGCCCAAGGGACCTTTACGCATTGGGGAGAGCACTTGTACGGCGTCGGCGCGGGCGGCTAGATCGACCAGTTTTCCGGCGGCCCGCTCCGGGTCATCTTCACCGACGTACCAAAGACCGTTCCCGAAGTCCGGGACCTGGCCGACGAGCAGGTGCTGGGCGCCGTGGGCGATTCCGGAGCCTTCGTCCTGACGGTACACGCGCGCGAGCCGGGCGGTAGGGACGGCACCTGCGATGAGGTCGCGCAGGCAGGCTCCGAGGCCAACAGAGGGTAATTGGTCGGCGTCTCCCACGAACACGACACCGGCCCGTTCGGGCAGCGCCGCGAGGAGGCGTTGGAGCAGGCGCGCGTCGAGCATCGACGATTCGTCGACAATCAGAAGCCCGCAGTCGAGCGGGTTGTCCGGGCCATACTCGAATTGCCCATGTCCGCGGGCGCCCAGCAAGCGGTGAATGGTGGCGGCCGCGGCGCCGGAGGATTCCGCCAGCCGCCGGGCGGCGCGACCGGTAGGTGCGCAGAGGCGAACGATCACCTTACTGGAGGCGGCTTCGACCAGGGCGCGGATAATGGTGGTCTTGCCGGTACCGGGGCCTCCGGTGAGCACCGACACGCTGCGGGTGAGACACATCCGTAGCGCCTCGACCTGGATAGGATCGGAGCGCAGTCCGAGCCGGTCGAAATACATCGCCGCATCGATTTGGTGGTAAACGCCCGGCAGTCACAAACGAGCGGATAGATCCTGTGCGATCTGATTTTCCGCAGAGTAGAGGGAGGTGGGCGCGAGTCCCTCGGGCGTTTCGCGCAGCGAGGGATTCGGCTCGGTGAGGATTCGGACCAGTTGAGCATCCACCGCAGCCACGGGTTGTTCCGTGAGCTTCGCGGCCTGCGCGACGAGTTCGGGGCGTGACGTGACGGTGTGCCCGCGATTCGCTTGATCTTCGACGGCGTATTCGATAGCCGCGGCAAGTCGAGCGGGGGCGTCCGGGGCCAGTCCGAGCGCAGCGGCGGCCTGATCGGCGCGCTCAAATCCAATGCCGCGGACGCGTGTCAACCGATAGGGGTTCGTTCGCAGAATGGCGACGGCGTTCTCGCCCAGTTCCGTATAGACGCGCCAAGCCATTTGCGGTCCCAATCCAATGCGATTGAGGAAGGCGGTTACCCGGCGAACGGCCCGCAGCCGTTCCCAGCCGCGCCGGACGGAGAGCAGTTTTTTCTCGCCGATCCCGTTGATTTCGAGAAGCCGGCGGGGCTGGCGGTCGAAGATGGTCGGCAACTCGCTCCCGAAGGTGTCGACCAGCAATTTAGCGAGTTTCGGTCCGATGCCCGGTACCGAACCGCGGGACAGAAAGGCCAGCAGGTCCGCCGGTTCCTCCGGAATGCGCTCTGCGAGCCAATGGGCCTTGATTTGGGGTCCGAACTTCGGGTGGGTGACGTTCTCACCCTCGCCCTCGAGTATCGCGCCCTCGCGCGCATCCAGCAGGTTTCCGACAACGATCCGGTCATCCTCGAGCTTCAGGATGCAATAACCGTTGTTCCCGCGGTACAGGACGCGCCGGACAGTCCCGGAGATGCCGGTGCGGGCCGAGATGGGGGATTCAGCCGCCGCGTTCCCGCCGCCCGCGGGGCGCCGGCGCCGGGCTCGCGGAGGCGAAATCCTGGGATTCCGGTGGACGATGGGTTGCCATGCTACGAATCGGGTCCTGTGCCTGATTTTACGGCCGGATCTTGCGCTTGGGACTATTAAAATGCAAATCCAACCACTTACGGAAGCAGCGATCATCTAATACGGATACCCGATCGCTTTTGCCCAATGTGGCGAAAGCGATCGGTTGCGGTCAGGTGGTGTCGACCCGCAGCAATCGTAGTGCCTGGCGGGCAGCGGCCTTTTCGGCCTCGCGCCTGGAGGGGCCGGTGCCGAGGGTGGGCGCGGGCAATCCATCAACGCGGCAGGCGACCTCGAATACGGGGGTATGTTCGGGTCCGTGTATGCAAACCACCTCATAGTGCGGAAGCGGGCGTTTACGCCGCTGGGCCCAGTCCTGCAGCCGGGTCTTCGGATCCTTGTGCTGGGCGTGAGGTGATAAATCGCGCAGGCGTTCGGCGTAGACGCGGTCGACGAGCCGGCGCGCGGCATCCATTCCGCAGACCAGATAGCTGCACCCGAGCAGCGATTCCACGACATCCGCGCGCACCGACGCCCTGTAGGCAATCTCGGGGACGGCTACACGAATGCAGGGGACAATCCCTTGTTCCTCGGCGATCGTCGCCAGGGTGCGCTTACACACCAGAGCAGCCCGGGTTCGCGAGAGGGCGCCTTCGTCGGCGGCGGGAAGGTGGGTATAGAGGTGTTCTGCAATCAGAAAACCGAGGATGGCGTCGCCGACGAACTCAAGCCGCTCGTAGTGCTCTTGGGAAACGCTGCGATGGGTAAGCGCGCGGGTCAGAAGCGGTGACGCACGAACCGGCTCGGGAAGCCCTGGAAGGACATCGCGCATCGGACGCGGCGATCCTTAGTCGGCCAGTGCGCCGCGTAATGACCGGAGAACTTGGCCCGCGGCGTGGTAGACGCCGGACGCGAAGGATACGTGTTCGCTGTGTGCCCATGTTCCGGACATCGTCAGAAAACCGGCTACGGAGGCCATCAGAAAAATACCGGCCAGGATGGCGGGGAATGTTCGGCTGTTCATCTCTTAACCTCTATGTAATGTTTGCGGTAAATCTGTAGGAACGTTTCCGCGGATCGCTCCGCGGTGTCCGGGATCACGAGTGGAGGCAGCCCGGTGAACGAGCGCGGCGCCCGGAGAACCTTGACTCCCCAATCCGCGCCCCGGGACGGCATGAACGTGGCGGCTTCCTCGACCAGGGCGAAACTATCCGCCCATGCCACCCAGTCCTGCTGCTCGACGGTGGGCGGGGCGAGACGCAGCGCCTCGTAGATGGTGTTCTGGAGGCGCTCGCTGCACGCGTAGATCGCCTCGAAAACGTCGGGGAGGCGCTTGACGGGCGTGGGGATATCGCCGATGTAGGCTTCGTGCGCATCGTGGAGTAAGGCGTGGAGAATGGTAGCCGAATCGCAATCGGCGCGCTCACACAGCCGGGCCGTCCACACGCTGTGTGCGGCAACGCTGTAAGGCTCTCGGGTATGGCCGGAGTAGCGGCGGATGCGAGAGAGCGCAACGGCGATATCGATGAGATTGATGGACTGAGGATCCGGCGCGACCAGGTTCACGCGCCGACCGGACAAGGTCTCCATGGTCCAGGGGCCGGGCGGGGTAGGTCGTTCGTTCTTCGCGCCGAAACCACCGAACGGTACGACGTTACTCGGTGTATCGGAGAGGGGGATAGGCGGAGGGACGGACATCGGTCAATCTCCTAAATTTTGGGTCGGTTGTGGGGTAGTAGTCCATATCTGCTGAAGATTGCAAACACGGGCCACCGAAACGAGCGTGGAGCCGGCCGGTTCGACGGTAAACGTCAGAACTATGTTTTTATGACGGAAAAACCGTGCGTCGGAGCCGTGTTTTCGCAGTTTTCGGAATCGTTCGAGTCCGCTCGGTTCCATCTCGGCCAAATCCTCCGTGCTCATTATCTTCGCCAGTCGTTCCCAGGCGCCGTGAGAGCTATGGCAGCCGAGACGCTCGATGGCGCGCGTGAGGGCGTGGCGACTGATACGCGTTTTCGGGAGTGGGGAGGGGGCGAGTTGGCGATAGAGCGCGCAGTCCTCCGGAATCTCTTTCGTTGGCGCGTCCACTGAAACGTCCCAGGGATCGTGGCACACCGAGACGGGGATATCGGCATAGCGTGTGAACAGAAAATAGGCGGGCCAACGAAACTCGTGCAGGGCGCTGCGTCCCAACGCCAGTTTACGAATCGCGCCGTGATGCACAAGAATTCGCCGGGGTAGCCGGTCTGGCGCCAAGTGTTCGAGGACCAAGTAGCGCAGGCAGGTAAGTTCGGCACGAAGCGCCCTGCGATCGGATTGCGCCCTACCGTCCGATAGATGAACGCGCACGGTTCCGCCCGCGGTGGTCGCCTCGCCGGAATCGAGGAATGCCCATCGTACGAAAACCGTATTCGCATCACCTGGTGCTGGCGGTATGGGTAGCGGTATGGGTTGTGTGCGCAGGATTTGCATGAATTCCGATCGTTGCCCAGCAGGATTATCCGGAGGTAATCGTATCGAGCAGGAAATCGACCGGGCCGTTGACCACCAGTGCGCCGCGGTATTCAAAGGCGCTACGGCGCCGGGCGGACGGCATCCATAGCACAGGCACCGCGTCGATCGCCTGCGCCTCGCGCAGGACCTGGGCGATCGGATCCTTCCCACCGATGGGGCGCCCGGAGTTGTGCACGAGGTGTCCGTTGTGCACCCGCAGGCCGGCCCAGGATTTCACCTCGATGGCGATGCGCCGGTGCCCGCCGCCCCGTTCGGGGTTGACGCTACGGAAGGGGCCGTCGAGTACCGCGTCGATATCCCCGCCGCCGCCGCCCGGCACCGGGACGTTGGTGGCGACCGGCCACTTCGATGCGCGGCGCAGCGCGCGCAATGCCTGACGCTCCAGCCGCTTGCCATAGTGGCGACGGGAATAACTGCCAAGCGCCCTCCAGGCGGCGAACCCGAACAACGCGGCGGGGAGGATATACAGCAGATCGTGGCGGGCGGCGCGTAATGTAACGGCGGCAAGGAGCAGAAACAGCATCGCGCCGGCCAAATCCAGGCGCCAGGGATGGAAGCGGCGGGAGGGGATCATGTCGCCGACCCACCGATACTTCCGGCGCGCGCCGGCGCGGTGACGGGCGCACGGGCGCCGAACAAACCGGACTCCTCGAGAAACCGGCTGCGCACACCGTCGTTGAGCGCGAAGGAGCAGACGAGGCGGCGGCGGGCCCGGGTCATCCCGACGTAAAACAACCGGCGTTCTTCATCCAGTGGGGATTCGATGTGGGGGATGACCCCCTCTTCGCAGGCCAGGATCCACACGCAGTCCCATTCGAGCCCCTTTGCGGCATGCAGCGTGGCGAGTGTGACGGCGGACATCGGCGAACGCTTGGCCGCATCGGTGGCGCGCGCGGTGGCGATGCGCGTGCGCAGGGGGCCTTTGCGCTTGGCGAGCGCCATGCACGCCTGCCGCGCGATGTCGGCGTTGAAGCCGGCGAGATGGTTTTCAATCCAATGGGACAGCGCGGCGAGAACCAACCCGCTGCGTCCTCGGTGTTCGAGTTCCCGCCACTGCGGCAGCAGGGAGGCCAAGCTCACGGCAGCTCGCCGGTGCGGGGTGTTCGGCGGAAGCACGTCCGGGGGGTCTTTTGCGATCTTCTCGATCGGCAGATGACGTAGGACTTCCAGGGCGGAATGGGGAATACCGGCGAGGGCGAGCAGGCGGTCCACGCCGACTCGGGAGTGTTCGTAGACGGAGCGCACGGCGTCGCATAGGGCGGAGGCAGCCGGTCGCTCCCAGAAGGACTTTCCGCCGAGGCGGTGGACCTCGATACCGGCGGGGCCGCACAAAAGCTCCGGGAGATCGAGTAACCGATTGGTTCGTGCGAGAATCGCCCATTCCCCGGGTTGGGCCAGGAGATGACGCACAAGGACCTCGGCCTCATTGATGCGTTGGGTGGCCGGGATCACGCGCACACCCCCGCCGGCGGGCCGGGTGGGCTGAATCGGTTTGTCGAAGCGCGCGGTATTGTGCTGGATGAGGGAGAGCGCGGGTTTCAGGACCTCCGGAGCGCACCGGTAGTTGCGGGTCAGTACGGTACGCGTGGCGCCGAGTTCTTGCGCGAATCGCGCCAGTCCGTGAAATCCGAGCGCATGCCGCCAGCCGTAGATGGACTGGTCATCGTCCCCGACGAGGGTGATTTGCGTGCCGGCGGAACAATGGGCGCGCAGCCATGCATACTGCACTTCATCCAAATCCTGTGCTTCATCAACCAACATCCAGCACACGGCAAGTGGGGCGATATCCCCCGCAATCATGCCGGAGGCGGCCCGCAGAACCAAATCCTGAAAGTCGGAGGTGCCCTCGCGGGCAAGCAGCTTTTGGTAGGCGGCGAACAGCGCGGCGCCGGCGCCGACGGTAGGGGGGGCGGACAGGGTCGCCTTGAAGGCGTCGATAATACGTACGGCGTCTTCGAGCGGCAGGTCTTCGCCGGAGAGGTCGCGGGCGCGCGCGACATAATGGATGCGGGCGGCTTCGTCGAGCAGGCGGATACGGTAGCCGGCGGCCTTGAGTTGCCGGAGCGCCAGGCTATGAAAGGTCCCGGCAACCACGCGGGATGCCGTGGGATGTTGGTTCCGGGCACGCGGCGACGGGTGACCCGGTGGCGTCCGGATCGCGCGGGCCCCGGGCGCCAGGATTCGAGAGCGAATCTCCCGCGCCGCATCCCGGGTGAATGCCACCGCCGCGAGGTCCCCGGGGCCGGAAGCCAACAGGGCGCTCGCGCGGGCGGCGAGCGTACGGGTTTTTCCCGCCCCCGGCCCGGCGATGAGGAGCGCGTGCCCCGATAGGCGAACCGCTTGGTCCTGGCTGGGGTCCAATCCTGCGCGCGAATCGCCTGGCATGGGGACGCATCCCGCGGATCACGAAGCGTCGGTGAACAAGGAGGGGTGTTCGGTTGCCAGGATGCGCATCGCCTTCGGCAAGAGGGCCCAGATGTTTCCGTGCTCCACGGTTGGATGGAGCCCGTGGAACGTGGGCAATCCGAGACGCTCGTTTTTGGCCGCGATCAAGGCCCATGCCCCCTCCGGCGGTACGGCGATGCGATGTCCGTGGGCACCGGCGTCCACCAGCCCGGCGTGTTCGGCGGCGGCCCAATAGGCTTCCTTGGGGATGCGGCGCCCATAGAGCTGCATGCACCGTATGTGCAAAAATTCCAAATCGGAGAGGGGCGCGGAAGTCTTGGAATCATCGCCGCCGGCGACCGCGACGCACATCCGAAGATGTTGCGCACAAAGATCGATATCCTGTAAATCCAAGCGCATCAGTAGCTCCATTTTTAGTTGATTGCGCAACTTGGTCATTACCGGCAATGCGTCGACATGGTAAGGAGCGCGGTACGCAGTTCCGGGTCCGTTTCGACGGCGGCGAGCCCGCGCAGATATCCCGCGAGGTTGAACGCGCGCTCGCTGCGCGCGCGCGCCATCGCCTGATCAATCAACTCGGCGACCACGCGGTTGCGCGACCGGTACAAGGACCACGCCTCGGAGAAGGCACGGTTAGCGTGCATCACCCGGTCCATACAGCGACAGCCAAGCCGCGGCGCCGTCGATGCCGACATGAATCGCGCGAGGGACACTTAACCCGTGATCGAGCGCGCGTTGCGCGGCGGCCACTGCCCACAGTAACGCAGGCATTGGAGCCTCCTGAAGCGCATCAATCAGGGATTGGATTGTGATATCGGTCCTCTCCTGCAACAGGTAGGGGGCGGGCGGCACACGCCGGCGCGGGGGTATGGGGGATGGCGCTGGAAAGGAAATGACGGTTCCCATTAGGATTTCTCCAATTTCCGCGAGGGTGGCAGAGTCAAGGCAATGTCGCCAGCTGCAAGGTCATCCCGAAGCCGGCGGTATTCGGTGTCATCGAGAATTAGGGCGCGGATCGTTTCCCGTAGTTGGCGACTGGTTTTGCGGCCACCACCACGGGGAAAGAATTCGCAGGCCCTGGCGGCAATCTCGGCGCAAACGACGCGCACCGCGCGTTCACGGGTTTCGCCAGACTGGGCGACGTTGCCGCCAAGAGAACCGACGGACGCGGGGCTCCCTGAAAACAGGTCGGCGTGCAGGGCAGACCATGTGGCATCTTCCACCTGCCGCTGTAGCGCGGAGTCTTGTAGCGTACGGCGCGCGTTGGATAAGCGGATGACGACCTCGGTGGCGGTTAAATCGCCGGGCCACGCCAATTCATCCACGTTCGCGGTTACCAGCACGGCGACACCGCGGCGGGCGAGTTCATCAAGCAGGTTGTCCTCGTTGGCATCGGATAGCGACATGAAGCTGTGCACTCCTTCAAGAAAAGGCCTGCCGCCCAACCCATCCATGGCTGGACGGCAAGGGGGTACAACACTCAGAAGTTGTAAGCTACTCCGACGCTGTAGCGAACCTGCTCGGTGGTGCTGTTCGGCTCGGAGGCAGTGCCGTTGAACGTTTGGCCGTTGACGAGTGCCGATATTGGGAATCGCGAAGAGAGGCCGTATCCGAAGTACCGGTAAGAGGCACGCGCGAACAGGTGCCAGTCGCCACGCAGCCGATAGTCCTCCTGCAGGGCGACGCCGGCGTAGGCATGCGTTCCAAGTGTGGCAGAGCCCTGGATTGGGCTCACGGCGTCCATTCCGGGGGCGACGGTCGAGCCGGCGTCAACAGTAGCGGAAAACACCCAGCGGGGGGTCGCCGCGTAGAAAAGCCTCCCGCCGGCGCCGACATAACCGTGGGTGTAGACCTCCTCGATCGCGCTCGGGGTACCATTGGCTACCGCCCGGTCCCACTGGTAATAGCCACCCTCGAGAAACGGAAGCACATCGAGATTTCGAGTCAACGCCACCGGGTAGCCCACTCGGGCGCGCACATCATGCATCGTATTGTCGGTCGTAGCGAGAAGCGGTGCGCCGCCCTGGGTATGCCCGGCGTAGTCGGTGTTTCCGGTCCCAAAGTCGTAACGGACCTCAGCCCACCCGCCTGTGGCGGGGAACCGTTTAGCTAGCGCGAACCGGAACAATCCGACCGTGCCGGACTCCCGGTTCACCGGGTCTGGGAGCGACGCGGCGTTGGGCAGGCCACGGGACCACTCGGTGTAGTGCTGGTGGATACCACCGCCGGAAATAGAGACTTCGGAAAGCGTCCGAGACACCGCGGGATTGAGCACGGGCGGGGAGGCCATCCCCGCAAGGGGAGTACAGGCAAGAGCGAGGAAGAGCAACAGGCGCAGTTTCATGGTCATCATCCTTATTGATAGTCAGCAGCCCAGGAAAGCCGGGCCGTTCAGTCGTCAACCAGCTTACAGAAACCGGGCAAAATGCAAGTTCGTCAATCGCCGGCGGTGGTCTGCGCGGGTATCGCCGTGCCCGGCGTGACGTCTTCGTCACCGGGGGCGGCGGGTGCCCCAGGGAGTGCGTCCGCCGGTGAACCGGTTTCCGGTAATCCGGCGGTATCGCTCCCGCCGGGTGCAGCCCCGTTGCCGGGTGCAGGCCCGTTGCCGGGTGCAGGCCCGTTGCCGGGTGCAGGCCCGTTGCGCTTGCGGGAACGTTTCGCCGGTACGGCCTGGGGATCGTCGCCGGAATGCTTTTGTTCGGATTCCGGGGCGCCCTCGGCATCGGCATCGGCTTGCGCGCGATCCCGGGCGGCATCCTCCGCGACCGCGCGGTTGACGGCGGTAATCACCTGTCCGGTGACGCGGCTGATATTTTTCAGTAGGGCGGAGGACATTTTCTTGAACTGGCCATCGTCGATGGTTTCGGTAATCCACAGGAGGTGGAGATCGAGAAACGCGGCATCGACCAGTTGGTAGAGTTCCAGATACGTGCCGGCCCAAGGTGTCGTCAGGCGCGCCTGAAATTCCAATGCCCCGGCAGTGTCGATCTGCGCATCGATACCGTTTTCCTCGATGAGCGCGCGGATCCGCTGGCGCTCCTCTTCGAGCGCCTCTTTCTGCGCATGGACCACGCCGCGGTACAGTTCCTTTAATCGCGCGATCTGTTCGTCGGTGCCGTGATTCGTGTGCATCCGGAGAAACTTTGACAGGCCGGTATTCGCCTTGTCGAACCGGCTCTGGAAGAACGCCTGCACGGCGGGCGACGCAAAACGCACGTTGCGTACCAGCGGCGGGTAACTGATCGTCATTTTTTGCCAATGGCGCTTTTTCCGCTTCGGTTGTGAAGGGGGGGCGCTCCCGTCGTCTTCGGCCATCGTGCTCTGCCTCCGGTGCCGTTCACAGTGGATGACTGGCAGAATACGGGGGGACC